>JAIPFO010000236.1 GCA_021736565.1 Phycisphaerae bacterium
GGGGATGGATTTACCTGGGAACTGACGGGCCCTGCTGATGTGAGCTTAAGAAAATGGCAGGGATTTAGATTTGTGGTGATCTGATTTTTGTTTTTGATTTTTCCGGATAAGTAGAGATATGACGGATTGTGTCTCTACTTTTTTTGGCCGGGGGGTGTTTTGAGGGGGTATTTTTTTTTGTTGCGGGCCTTTGAATTGGGCGGGCCGGATTTGGTAAGATGGGTGGTTTAAAATAGCGCAGTGTAAACTTTCCCCCATTGCCTAGACAATGGGGGTAGTTTAAAAGAAAGAGTTTGCTCCAATCTTATTTCCATCATACTCATGCTTGACTTATTGCATTTAAAACTTTATAATCATCGGAATTATGCAAAAGAAATATGTTTTAAAATTGACATTGATTGCTTTTTGCCTGACGTATTTCCATCAGGTCTTTGCTCATGTTGGTTCGGTCCATCATGAGCATGCTGTTTTTGCGTCTAGCAATACCCATCATCATATGGACCTGATCGCGAATGAGCAAGGACGATATTATCAAAACGCTCATGACGATTCGGCCAACCATGATTCTGATGTACACAATCATATAACAGAATTAAAACCAAAGAAATTATCTAAAGATGTCAAAAAAAACCTGATTAAGCATACGCAAGTAATATGTTTCAATATTAGTCATCAGACCCAATTGGGCAACCACTCCAAATATGTTCTGATAGCTGGCGGCTTACTAAGGCCAGGCTCTGCAATTCCACTCTATCTTTGCGCGCAGTCATTTCTGATCTGATTCCACGGTCCAGTTAATTCCTTCATATATTATGTTTATCGCCTGCTGCGATTATCTGCAGCATGATGGTATATCACTAACGGAATATTTCACTACAGGGACAGATCGGAATGGAACATTTGAATAAATATAGAAACCGCTACATTATACAATTTTACTGCCTTTTAATTGTACCCCTCTTCGTAATAGCAGGATGTCATCGCTGGCATGCGCCACCAGAGAGCGTTAATCATGAATCGCTTTCTTCAGATTCGGTTGAAAAGCAGGATTTTAACACACCAAACAAACCAGATGTCACAGAAGAAATCCAGGAACCAGACGGACCGCTGACATTACGGGATGCTCTGAGTCTGACTTTTCTGCATAATCCGGAATTGAAAGCTTTTTCCTATAGTATCAGGGCCGCAGAGGCACGCCATTTGCAGGCAGGATTAAGGCCTAACCCGGAACTTGGCATTGATGTGGAAGATGTCGGTGGTTCCGGCGACCGGAGCGGATTTGACGCTGCTGAAACAACCATTCAGATCAGTCAGTTATTTGATCTTTCAGGAAAGGTTGAAAAACTACACAAAGTCGCATCTTTCGACACCAAACTTACTGAATACGATTATCGTATGAAACGCCTGGACTTGTCGATGGAAGTAGCGCAGTCTTTCGTTGAATTATTGTTTCTTCAGGAAAAACAGGAATTATCCAGCCATTTAATTGATGTGTCCCAGGCTGTAATTGACTCTACAACAAAACGAGTTCAGGCGGGTAAGGACAGTCCACTGGATCTGGTAAAAGCAAAAGTCAGCCTTATTAAAGCGAATATCTATCATGATGAAATTACCGGTCAGATTGAATCGCTTCGTATTCGTTTGGCTTCTTTCTGGTCCAGTAAAAATCCGTTGTTTACGGTTGCAGCCGGTCATTTAGACAGGATAGAATCGGTGCCTGCCAGTTCCCAGCTTGAGGAATTACTTCAGAGTAACCCGGAAGTCCTGCAATGGGCCTTTGAAATTCAAAAGAGGGATGCCCAGTTGCAGCTTGCTAAGGCCGAATCAGTCCCTGGCCTTACATTAGGCGGAGGAATCAAACATTTCAATATGGATGATGACACTGCTTTTGTGTTTGGATTATCGATTCCCCTGCCGGTATCAAGCAGGAACCAGGGCAAAAGATTGGAAGCGATTCAGAGACTGAAAGAAGCAAAGTTAAAGGAGCAGGCACTAACTATAAATATGTGGAGTCAATTCTATCATCTCCATAATCAACTTCAGTCGGCCTTCACAAAGGCAAACAGGTTAAAAAATGACGTTCTTCCGGCATCTCAAAAAATATTTGATTCATCAAAAATATCTTATGAAGAAGGTAAAATCGGTTACCTGGAACTACTGGACACTCAGCGAAATTATTTTGCATCAAAAGATGAATATATTGATATACTGGCAAAGTATCATGTCTGTAAAACCGAGTTGGAACATCTGATCGGACAACCTTTGAAACGAAACGAATTCTCTAATTAATATTAAGGATATGATTATGAAAAATAACGGAATTATAGTTATTGTAGCGTTTATCACTGCTTTTGTTTTAGGCATCGGTGTCCAGTTTAAAATGCCTTTATTATCTGACAACCATGCACACCCGGAGCAGACCGCCCCTCTTCACCCGGAAGAAAATGCACACGGACACGGGCACGGGCACGGGGATGAAAAGTCTTCTCAGATGACCGTCTATGATGATTTGATTGAAGTGTTCCTTGAGCATCCGTATCTGGTTGCAGGAAATGGTGCGGAGTTTGTAACGCATGTTTCCTATATGCGATCTGGAATGCCAAGAACGGAAGGACCTGTTACCTTTGTCATCCAGAAAGGACAGGAAAAGCCGATTGAGCATATTGAAAAGGCTCCAGCTCGTGATGGTATTTACATTCCGACTTTGACATTTCCGAATTCTGGCCGGTGGAAGCTGTCGCTGGCGGTCCCTGGTGGTGAGGGCGAACATCGTATCGACCTGGAGGATGTATTGGTTTATGCAAATCAGCAGGAAGCGGATGACGCACCGGACCAGGAAGAACTGGAAGGTATCAGTTTTTTGAAAGAAGAGCAATGGAAGTGGCGTACGCTGACTGGTTTTGTCATTCAGGCGGCACACGGCGGCTCACTGATGATACCTCACTCGGGTATTGTGTATGACCGGGACAGTGCGTTTGTTTACGCGCAGGTTTCTGGAGAAATGGTGCAGAGACGGGAAATTACTACAGGTCAATCGCAAAATGGGATGGTGGAAGTCATCTCCGGCCTGAAGGAGGGCGAGAGAATAATCACACGCTCGGCCTATGTAATAGCCCAGAAAGAGCTTGGCGAACCGGGCGCACTTGACCATGGTTCTTCCAAGATGGTTCATTTAGACGAATCGGTCATTGAAAAGCAGCAGATCCAAACTGCGTTGAGTACTCAGGCAGTTCTCAGTTCGCGTGTAAACCTGAATGGCCAGATCACGCTCAATGCTGATCGCCGTGCGGTCGTTGTTCCGAAACTATCCGGTGTGGTTCGGAATACACCCTTTAAGGTTGGAGATAAGGTTCAAAAGGGCGATATACTGGCATGGATCGAAAGTAATGAGTTAGGCCGGGCCAAGTCGATTTATATCAAGAGCCTGGCGGAGATGGCCTGTACGATTGAACGGGATCGAGCTCAAAAGATTTATACCAATACCAAGGCCCTGCTCGATTATCTGGCTTCGGAACCGAGCGTTGAATCGCTTGTCAAGGCTTCGTATACGGATACTGGCGAATATCGCAGTAAATTAATATCGGCTTATACCTGTCATCGGTTGGCACTCAGTGTTTATAACAGAGAGAAACAGCTTTATGACCAGAAAATCGGCAGCCAGGCAGATTATTTGCAGGCCCAAACCGACTTTCAGACCGCTGTGGCGGAATACGCTTCATTGCTGGACAGTATTCGTTATAAAATCCATCATAATCTAATCGAGGCCCGTCAGGCACAGCAACATCGTGAAATTGCCGTGCAGAATAGCCAGAACGAATTGTATATTCTGGGATTGACTGAAGATGAAATTAAGTCGTTAGATCAAATTGCCGATTCTCACGTCGATGACAGCTCAGTGCAAGATCATGATGCAGAACACGCTGCAAGTGATCATTCACACGATGGCCACGATCCTCACGGGCATGAAGAAGCCGGCCTGACGGAAACGGGTAAGAAGTTGACCTGGTATCCGCTACGTGCGCCGTTTGCCGGTACGATACTGGAAAAACAGATCGCGCTGGGTGAGCATGTTACCGGTGATCAAGATGCATTTGTATTGGCCGACCTGGATACGGTATGGGCTGAATTTCAGGTTCACGCCAAAGATACCGGTCATCTTGGAACGGGCCAGAAAATTCTAGTCAGAAATGAAACGGATGAAAAAAGTTATGACAGTGTTTTGTCTTATGTGGCTCCGATAGTTAATCAGGCGACCCGTACCTGCCTGGTTCGTGCCACCATGCCAAACGAAACGGGCCAATACCGTCCGGGACAATTTGTTCGTGGAGCGCTTATCCTTTCGGATGTTCCAGTCGCGGTGTCTGTGAATGTCAGTGCCGTTCAGTATATCGACGACAAGCCTTATGTTTTTGTCAAGGTCGAAAGCGGCTTTGAGAAGCGAGCGGTTGAATTAGGATTTTCGAATAGTGATAAAGTTGAAATCCTCTCTGGCCTCACCAGTGGCGAAGCGGTGGTGAACCAAAACGCCTTTACCCTTAAAAGTGAGAGTGAGAGGAATCCTGACGCTTATGGCGGCCATGGCCACCCTCATTAATTTCAAGAACCCAAGGTTTTATGTAAGCTGAGATAACGATATACATAACATAGGAATCTAAACAATGATAGAACATTTAATCCATTTTACCTTCCGGTATAAATTACTGGTCCTGGTGACCTTTTTATTGATATGCGGGGCAGGTATCTACTCGCTGATGAAATTGCCGATAGACGCGTTTCCCGATGTTAGCCCTAATCTTGTTCAAGTATTTGCCGAATGTGAAGGGATGGCTGCTGAAGAGGTAGAAGCCTTTATTTCGCGCCCGGTCGAGGTATCCATGATGGGGATACCGGGGGTTGAGAAGGTGCGTTCTTTATCCTCGCATGGCTTAAGTACAGTTAATATTTACTTCAAGGATAACGTTGATATCTATTTTGCACATCAACTGGTCTTTGAACGGCTGAAACTGGCAGAAGAAGGGATTCCTGAAAGTGTCCATCTGCCGCACGGTCTTGAAAAAAGTCCGGTACTCAGCGGCATGGGTAAGATTTTGGCGTATTATCTTTCCAGTGAGAATCATACAACTACGGCGCTTCGGACGATTCAGGACTGGATCGTCAAACGTGAACTCCAGACGGTCTCAGGCGTGGCCAAAATCCTCAGCCAGGGCGGGTATGTCCGCCAGTTCCAGGTCAAAGTCAACCCCGACAAACTTCTGCAATATGATTTGACCATGGATGAGGTCGTGACCGCTGTCCGTGATAATAACGCCAATCTTGGGGCCGGTCTGATTGAACGGGGCTCTGAAGAACTCATGGTTCGAAGCCTGGGCTTGATTAAAAACGCTGAGGATATTGAAAACATTGTCCTTAAGACACATGAAGGTACCCCTATCTATGTCAGAGATGTATCGCGGGTTGAATTCGGCCAGGCCTTCCGAAGAGGCGTGGTCTCCAAAGATGGTCAGAAAGAAGTAGTGGTCGGCGATATTTATAAGCTACACGGCGCAAATTCCTTTGAAGTCATAGAACACATCAAGGAACGTGTCGAGAAAATTAACCAGACACTTCCCGACGGTGTCAAAATTGTTCCATTTTACGATCAGTCAAAACTGATTCGAAACAGCATCAATACAGTAAGAAACTCGCTGGTATTGGGGCTGATTCTCGTTTGCCTGATTGCATTTATTTTTCTGGGGAATTTCCGTAACGCATTCATCATGCTTTGTTCGCTGCCCTTTTCTGTTTTACTGGCGATTGCTATGATGAAGTATGCAGGTGTGCCTGGCGACCTGATCTCTTTTGGCGGCGTGGCGATTGCCCTGGGCATGATTATCGATGCAACCATTATCATGGTAGAGAAAATCCAGATTTCTCTTCAGGAGTCTCAAGAGGACAGAACTGCCTCAAGCGTCATTTTGGAAACGGCCAAAGAAATCGGTCAGCCGATCTTTTTCGCCATAGCTATCATTGTTATTGTTTTCATCCCTCTGTTTACCCTGCAAAATGTGGAAGGAAAAATGTTCAGACCGCTGGCATTTACAGTGATGGTTACGATGGCCGGCTCTCTGTTTTATGCACTGTGTATCGCCCCCATTTTTTACAGCCTGCTGCATCGCGAACGAAAAGCCGAAAAAATAGGCCACCCGTCTTTGTCGAGGTTTCAGGCCTACTATCAACGGATATTAATTTCAATCCTTAAACGTTCGGCTTTGGTAA
>JAIPFO010000237.1 GCA_021736565.1 Phycisphaerae bacterium
GCTGTTCAGCAGTTAAATTGTCAGATTTTTCATTTTGAATTTCAGACATTCAGTATGACCCTCTGCGACTTTTTCATAGTCGTTTACTTCCAGATTTCCTCTTGCCCTATAACCCGGGTCACCCCTCCACACCGCAACATCATCGCCCCGAAATAAGGATTCAACGTCTTATCATCCGCTTGCAACCAGTTGGCCCCGGTGTTTTCAAACGCCATCGGACAATGATACACATAAACCGGACCATCACCTACGGACCCAAACCAACCGGCCAGTTGAATCATCGTCTGACTGACTAAATGAAAGCTCTCCCGCATCCTGGCAAGATCATTAATAACCATCGCATCGACAAGTACCTTTTTGAGCTGATCATGGGCCTTCATCCATACGTCATGGTCCTGACCGCTAACCAACCCCATATCCACATTCTTTAACGAGGCCAGCATGGCCCGAACCGCCCCGGTAGCCTCCTCTGATCGATCCTCCGCCAAAGCCTTACGCATCGCGAAGTATTGGCCAAATACCTCGGAAAGCTGTTGGCTAAAGGCCTTGCTGATCATCACACGCTCACCTTTAGCCGCCGCCAATTCCAGACCAAACCTGATTTGTAACAGTTTAAGATTTTTATCCATCCCCGCGACAACCCGCCCGGCCTCCTCCAGCGATTTTACCTGCCCCCCTTCAACCGCGTCATTATCCAGCCGCATCTTCAACTCAGCCCATACACGTTTGGCGTCCCCGGTTAACACATCCCCCTCCACCGCTTTAACCGTTATTCCCAACGCATCAAAGGACGCCTTCGCTTTTACAAGTCCCTCATGCTCCAGCGTATGACTAATCTTGCGCCCAGCCTTTACTACCGCTTCCAACTGAAACGCCACCAAACCACTGATTTTATCCAAATCCGACAGCTTCTCACCCGCCACCCCCGCATCCGGCGTCATCATACTGGGCCGAGCCATGATCTGCAAATCGCTATCTATCTTGAAATTCCCCTTGACCACCACCTGCTCACCTTCGGTGAGCCCGCTGCGAACAACATAATAATCGCCCACGCGTGGACCCGGCACAATTTCACGCCCTTCGTAAGTAAGGGTCCTGGCACCTTCCACTTTCACATACACCACCGCCCGCGTGCCCGTAAGCAACACCGCCGAAGCAGGAACCACCAACGGCATTTTGTCATCACCCGAAATATCATTAACATACCCCAACGACTCAATCGTCACCAGCGGCATCTCACATATATCACATGGACCCGCCTGCTCCTTGATAATACTGGGATGCATGGGGCACATCCACTTACCCGCCATTTCCGGATCCATACGCACCTTGCCGCCCCCAGCGACTTCACTACGCACCTGCGCCTTAACAAACATCTCCGGTTTCAATCGTCCGTCTGTATTGGCTACATTAACACGCACCTTCACCGTTCGGGTTCGCTCGTTCAAAATCGGATCGATAAACGCGATCGTCCCGTAAAACACCTCACCCGGATACGATACTGCAGTAAACGACACCTTCTGACCATAACGCAGCCAGTCAAGGTCCGATTCATAAGCGTCCAGTTTCACCCATACCTGCGATAAATCCGCAATCGTATAAATCTGAGACCCTTCTTTAACATACATCCCCTCCAAAGCGTTTTTATGTATCACGATCCCGCCGGACGGCGCATAAATCGTTATATGATCCGAAACCTTCCCACTCTGCTCGATCTCAGCGATCTGCGGCGGGGTTAATCCCCACAATCGCAACTTCTCCTGTGTCGCTTTGACCGTGGCTGTGGCCGATTCCTTGATATAACTTGATTCGGATCCTGCCACATTTTTCACCGCATCCAGTGCCTGCAACAACGACTCCTGAGCCGACAGCAATTCCGGACTGTAAAGCTCTGCCAGATGATCGCCCTTGCGAACCGGCACCCCCGTATAATCCACATAAAGCCGATCCAGCCGCCCCGGAATCCAGGCGGTAATATAGGCCAGCCGGGTCTCGTCAAAATCAACCTTCCCCACCATCCGCACGGCCTTGGGAATAAACCGCCGCTCCACAGGCCGAACCTCCACCTTCATCAGCTCACGGGCCGTGTCACTGACAGTTATTTGTCGCAAACCCAATAGCTCACCGGTATCCTTCTTCGGAATTAATTCCATACCACAAATCGGGCACACTCCCGGTACCTCCATGTCAATGCTCGGGTGCATCGAACAGGTCCACTTGGTCGCCTTGGCAACCTTCGGCTCATCAGCCGAATGCTCAGCATGCCCTGCCCCACCACCACGCTGCCAATAAGTACCGCCCAGCCAGGCCCCTGCTCCAAAGATTACCCCCAACGCAACCAGCAGCAGTACCCATAGCCCAATTTTTCTACCCAATCCATTTTTTCGATTATTCGCCATAACACAAAATCCAATTCCGGTTTGACTCCAGCACCAGGTTTAATTCATACTTATATACTATATATTATTATATACACATTCCTCATTATCTTTTATTTTAATCTTTTCTTCATGGCTATTGATAATCTAGATAATTCGCTGAATAATTCTTTTATCATATATTTTTAATTAGTGTTTATTAGTGTTCATTCGTGGTTCTATTATACCGTGAACGGTTACAAATAATTATTCCGCTTTAACCGGTAATTCCCGCCCCACCAGCATTTCCAATTTCGCCACACTCTGAGCATAATTAACAATCGCCCGTTCGGCCTCCAATGAAAATTCAAGATGAATTCGCTGAGCATCGATCAAATCTGAAAAATTCCCTCGCCCACCCTGATAATCAGCCTCTGCCACTTTCAACGACTCCTGAGCCTTGGGCAGCAATCCTTGGCGGTACAGATTGTTCTTTCGCCGGGCATCTTGCAGGTGGTATAGCTCAAGTCGCAATTCCGACCGCAGTGTATTGGCCATATTCACCTTATCATGCACAACCGACTGATAATTCTGACGCGACTGCCGAACACCAGCGTCATATTTACCCTTCCAAATCGGTAAATTAACCGACACCATAGCGACAATCGGGTTTTTACCATTATCCGACGGACTCATCCCGCCACGTGCTTTGGCCGTATCAATCGTCGTTATCCCCACCGTGATATCCGGATAATAATTCTTTTCAGAAAGTTCAATTTGCCGTTTATGACCCAAAATCGCATAATCCATCGCCTTTAACGCCGGATTTGTTTCATTCAGCCAGTTCATCAACTGCTCCGAATCAACTTCAACTTCTCCCTGCTCTATCGTATCGGGCAAAGTCACCTCACAGGACACTTCCCGATTCAACGCCGCGTTCAACCGGGCGATAAGCGGAGCCTTCTGTTCTTGCAATGACCGAAGACGATCTTCCAGCTTACCCAGTTCCACCTGCGCTCGGATAACTCCCGCATGGGCGCCCGTCCCGGTTTTAAATCGCGACCGGGCCACCGTCTCCAGGTGTTGCACCAGTTGGATATTCTCGCTGGTGACCGCGATAGCCTTGCCCAGATAATAATATTCATACCACGCATCCTTAACCTGCTGGTAGAGTTTCAGACGGGCCCCTTGCCATCGCTGATACTGACTCTGGGCCGCTTGTGCCGCGATATCACTCTGCAAATCAAGCTTACCAAACCAGGGAAACTTCTGAGACAGTCCAAATCCCTGCCGTTGTGCCCCCACACGCGTCTCCACCTCCTGGATAAAATACTGGTACGTCAACTGAGGGTCCGGCAAAGTCCTTACCTGCTCGATCGCCTCAAAACTCGCTTTAAACCGATAAAAATCCGCCTTAAGCCCAGGATTATTCAACGCCGCAACGACAAGATAATCATCCAGCGACGAACGCTCATCCAGCGAACTCAAGACGGTCTCATCTTCGTCCAGGCTACCCGATAAGATAAATTGCTCATGCTGATATTCCCCATCCCATCTATGACCACCCCCACACCCACACCCGATCAATAAAAAACAGAGAAAGGAACTCAGCAGAATCTTCCCGTAATATAATACCATCATTTCTATCCCGATAAATGGTTCATCATGTTGACTCGCGTATCAAAAGTAATTATCATTCTTTAAAAACACCCTTCAAGGCACTGAAAACGGGCTTTAAAATCACTTACGACGCTGACATCACTATTGGCATCAAATAATTAATGCCAAAGCCTATCATCTTTATAGGAATTATAACACCATCGGCTTTATAAAATCAAGGTTATAAATATTTCGGACCTTCCTCGAAATGATACCGATCCCCTCTGAATTCCCCGACTTCGAAAAATCTAAGGTTTTACGCATGATCGGAAAGATTATTACGTACTGAGCACAACGGCTACACGTCAGGATGAATATCCGTTTTCATGTGTCCACATTCACCAGAACCATTGTCCTGGCTCTCAATTTTAACGTCATCATTTGGTTTCTCGGCCTTAGAGCCGGCTTTAATTCTATCAAACGTCGCCATGGCAAAAATGGCCGTGACCCCAATGATATTCAATAAGGTAATGATTATGCGTTCTTTGCTTTTTTTCATCGTTTCATGTCCCTTCTAAAGACAATTTTTCTAAAAGAAAACCACCCGAAGGTATCAATATTCCACTTTAGTGGGAGCTAGGCATGCGCTGCTATCGTGGTATTGGCGGTTAAATAGAGCTAAATAATACCACAAGCCCCCCCGGAATGTCAACAGGAAATCGCTAGATCGAAATCCCCTTACGCAACCGGTCATAATCCTTACTTTTCCTGAAAAAAAATAGCCATTTCCACCTGAGCACCGTCATCGCATCAAGGTCGATAAGCGATGGACCCATCTGGCCAACGATGATATTCGCAGGTTTCATATCACCGTGACAAATACAATGGGATTTTAGCCTTTCAAGCACGCCTTTGACCTGCCTGATCACCGCGTCACACTCTTGTTTGCTTGTTTGCTTACCTTCCAAAAAATGACAAATATCTACCCCGTTGACAAATTCAGTCACCAGGTACGATTGCCAAACGACAGGCCCCTTGCGTTTTTCGATATACGCAAGCGGCGTTGGCGTTTCGATACCCAAAATATTCAGGCGATATGCATTTAGCCAGCAACGGCGAGCCCGTGGCCGTTTTATCGTATGGCGCAGCGAGTGAATAAACCCCTTGTTGTTGTAACGCTTGATCACAACATCTTTACCATTCCAAGTCACACGCGAGACATAACAGGTATTACCATTCTTAAGAATCGCCCCCGCATCCATCAATGCATCAATCTGATCGATAAATGCTATAGTATCGCTATCGCAAAATATCCTGTCAAAAACCGCGGTGCTATCATTCAGTACAATTCGCAAATACCGTTCGGAAGTCCTCAGGCATTCTTTCAAGTTACATGACTGATCGTTTTTTTTCTCATAATTCGGGCAATTCATAAATACAACTTTTCATCTTAACGTCTAAATTAACTATTCCAAATAGATCCTTACTGCATCGTCGGAGCCACGACCTCCCCTTTGGCCTGAGCGTCAATATTCTCATACGAACCGAAAAAATCCGAATTGCTATCCAGCCACAACGTGATCCGATGCATCTCGTCCTTACTCAGCGTTACGTCATGATGCCCCTTAGACAGCATCTGATACAACTTGGACGCCCTCGCACCAAACTGCCCCGGAATCGTCCGTGGCGTGGTATACACCGCATTATCAAAGAAAAACGCATGAGGTCGTAATGACCGGTAGGAGGTATAAAAATGATTCGGATTCTTCGCCAGATCGCCCATACGCAAATCCGGCGCCTTTTTTTGCTTCTGATGACACGGCACACACTTGCGGTTCAATACAGGCTGGACCAATAGCGGATAACTAAACGGCCTGGCCCCGGCAACCTCCGGGGTAATTTCAGACGGCTGGCGTTTCATCGCCGTGGGATAATGATCAGGTATCAACGGGGCGCCATGACGTTTTTCATGACAGCCGTTGCATACCAGTTTCTCTCCCGGGTGAACATACGTCGCCGATCGCATCGACTGAACCGCTAATCCATCACCATCGATTGCCTGGAAGTAAACCGGAATATTCACCGGCAACTTAAAATACGCACTGCCATCGGCTTCCACCGGCACCGTCCCGAGGATCGCCCGGGCACTCTTCTGATCGCCAAACCCCACCCGTGGCTGATTGGCTAGCGGCGTTGTCTTAGGCAGCAGCTGCACAATCCGCAACGCCTTGATCGCCACCCCTTCCGGATACGGTTTAAGGCTATTATAAACATCGATGAGCCCGACTTCGCCAG
>JAIPFO010000238.1 GCA_021736565.1 Phycisphaerae bacterium
TGGTGATGATATCCCCTTTTTGGAACCCGGCGGACTCGGCGGCACTGTTGGCACGGACGGATAAAACGCGTAATCCGATGGTGGGGGGGGTGCTCTCTCTGCAATCGCCCAGGTCCAGGCCAAAGTCCATCCGGCGTAATTTCTCCACGTTGAGAATACGCGGCAGATTTTCTCGCAGGTGGTTGATCGGAATCGCAAACCCGATACTTTGGGCCGCTTTTCGGATCGCGGTATTAATGCCGATCAGCTTGCCGTTGATATTCAACAGGGGACCGCCACTATTGCCGGGGTTGATCGGGGCGGAGATCTGGATCATGGGCAGTGAGATGCCCCGATCAAGTTCAACATTGGGATGGATCGCACTGATAATGCCGTCGGTAAGGGTGTGCTGGTAGCCGTAAGAATTGCCGATCGCCAGGACGGTTTCGCCAATCATCAGGTCGTCACTGGTCCCCAGGGCGACCGTGGGCAGCGGCGTGTCAGCATCGATCTTTAACACCGCCAGGTCAATGGTGGGATCTTCCGTGATGATTCTCCCCTTGTATTTATTGCCATCGGCCAGGATGATGGTAATATCACCGGTCCCGCTTACGACATGAGCATTGGTCACAATATATCCCCGGGGATTAATGATAAATCCCGAACCCAGGGAGGGAATTTCGACCAGTTGGGGGTGCAAGGGCCAATCGTCCCAGAAGCTGGAACGTCCCCGGGTGATCTGCTTGCTGGCGATATTGACAACGGCATCTTTATTCTTCTCAAACGCCTCAACCACCGGCGTGCGACGGTTATAGGGGGAATCGCCCCAGGCGGTTGCCCAAGCAATGAAAAGTAAAAGAAAGAGGGATGATCTTTTTGAGCAGCCTATCATGGTCGAGTCCTTTCTGGGCTTTGTTCCAATAAAAGTTTTTTTGATTTCCAGGGCATAAGCGGTTTCCACGTCAAATGGAACGTTCCGCCTTTCGAATCACCCCTTAAAATGCCGCTGACAGGTGCCAGAATATTTAGGACCCTGGCATCAAATGGGGTCAGGCATCCTGAATGTCCTGATGATACGCCTGGAGGGATTTTACCGATGTTGCACGGGTCCTCTGGGCGGCAATGCCCTTTACCGCCGCCCGGGCGGCCGCTATCGTGGTGATGTAGGGTATCTTATATTTGATCGCGGTTTTTCGAATATACGAATCATCGTGCATGCTTTTTCTACCGATCGGCGTATTGATAACCAACTGGATCTTACCATTTTTCATTTCATCGACAATGCCGGGCCGACCCTCGTGCATTTTGAGAATAAGTTCACTGTCGATATTATTTTCCTGGAAGCGTTTATGCGTCCCTGTGGTCGCCCTTATTTTAAAACCGAGTTTTTGGAATTCCCGCGCCACATCCAGCGATTGCGATTTATCATCGCTCGTTATTGTGATCAACACCGTCCCTTCCAGGGGCAACTGGGACTTGGTGGCTTCCTGGGCCTTATAAAAAGCCTGCCCGAAGCATTCGGCCATCCCCAGAACCTCTCCGGTCGAACGCATTTCAGGACCCAACACGGGGTCCGCTTCATGATACATATCAAACGGGAATACCGATTCTTTCACGCCGAAATGAGGTATCTTCTTGTGCTGAAGATTCAGGTCTGACAACTTCGCGCCCAGCATAAGCCGGGTCGCCAGGGACGCCATAGGAATATTGCATATTTTCGAGACCAGCGGCACCGTGCGGGACGCCCGTGGATTGGCTTCCAGAATATAAACCTTGTCTTCAAAGATCGCATACTGGATATTCATTAAACCCACAACCTTTAGCTCGATCGCGATCTTCCGGGTGTAGTCCTGGATCGTTTTAATATGCTTTTCCGGGATGGTTGTCGGAGGAATAACGCACGCCGAATCGCCGGAATGAATGCCCGCCAACTCAATATGCTCCATCACCGCCGGGACAAAGGCGTCATTCCCATCGGAAATGGCGTCGGCCTCAGCCTCAATGGCGTTGACTAAAAACTTGTCGATCAGGATCGGCCTTTCAGGCGTTACACCTACTGCTGCGGTAACATACTCTTTGAGCATGGTTTCATCGTGCACCACCTGCATGCCCCGTCCGCCCAACACATAGGAGGGCCGGACCATCAGTGGATAATCAATCCTTTTGGCAATCGCCAAGGCCTCCTCCAGTGTGCTGGCCATGCCCGATTCAGTTTGTGGGATCCCCAATTTCTCCATCACATGTCGGAAACGGTCACGATCTTCCGCCAGGTCGATCGCATCGGGCGATGTGCCCAAAATCGGCACACCCGCCTCCCCCAGTTCTTTCGCGATATTCAGCGGCGTCTGGCCGCCGAACTGCACAATAACCCCTTCGGGCTTTTCCTTATTATAGATGCTTAACACATCCTCAACCGTTAACGGTTCAAAATAAAGCTTGTCCGAGGTGTCGTAATCGGTCGAGACCGTTTCCGGATTGCAGTTGACCATGATCGATTCATATTTCTCATCACGCAGCGTAAAAGCGGCATGGACACAGCAATAGTCAAACTCAATACCCTGGCCGATCCGGTTCGGCCCGCCGCCCAATACCATGATCTTGCGATTATCGCTGACCGTGACCTTGTCCGGGGCGTTATAGGTTGAAAAATAATACGCGGCATCCTCAACGCCACTCACCGGGACCGGCTCCCACGCCTCGGCCATACCCAGGCTCAAACGCTGTTCGCGGATCGCCACTTCTTCAACATTCAAAAGTGTTGCCAGGTATTTATCGGAAAAACCGTCTTTCTTGGCCTGGATCAAGAGTGCATCCGGTATCGTACCGCCTTTGCATTTTAGGATGACTTCTTCCAGGTCCACCAGTTCTTTCATCTGTTCGATAAACCATCGCTTGATATAAGTTCGCTCGTGCAAATCGTCAAGGTCGGCCCCTTTGCGAATCGCCTCGTACATGATGAACTGCCGTTCGCTCGTCGGGGTGGAGACCATTTGCAATAATTCATCCAGGCTTTTTTGATGAAAATCCTTCGCAAATCCGAGGCCGTAACGTCCGATCTCCAGCGAACGGATCGCTTTTTGGAAAGCTTCTTTGTAGTTCTTACCGATACTCATGACCTCGCCGACCGCCTTCATCTGGGTCCCCAGCTCGTCCTTGACCCCACTGAATTTCTCGAAAGCCCAGCGGGCAAATTTGACCACCACATAATCGCCAGACGGTTCGTATTTCTCCAGCGTACCGCTGCGCCAGTAGGGAATTTCATCCATCGTCAACCCACCGGCCAGCAGGGACGAAATAAAGGCGATCGGAAATCCGGTCGCCTTACTCGCCAGCGCCGAAGACCGTGACGTTCGCGGATTGATCTCGATCACGACGACCCGGTCGGTTTTGGGGTCGTGGGCAAACTGCACATTGGTTCCGCCGATCACCTCGATCGCCTCAACAATTGCGTACGAATACTTCTGTAATCGCTGCTGAAGTTCCGGGGTGATCGTCAGCATCGGGGCGGTGCAATAAGAATCCCCCGTATGCACGCCCATCGCATCCACATTTTCAATAAAACAGACCGTGATCATCTGGTTTTTGGCGTCACGTACGACTTCCAGTTCCAGTTCTTCCCACCCTAAAACCGATTCCTCGATCAGAACCTGACCGACCATACTGGCCGAAAGGCCACGGGCAGCGACCTTGCGGAGCTCTTCCATATTGTAAACCAGGCCGCCCCCGGCACCGCCCATGGTGTAGGCGGGCCTGATAACCACCGGAAGCCCCATTTCTTTGGCGATTTCCTCGGCCTCCTCAACATTCAGGGCCGGCTTGCTCTTGGGCATCTCGATCCCTAAACGGGTCATGGTGTTCTTAAACGCGATACGGTCCTCGCCACGTTCAATAGCGTCAATATTTACACCGATTATTTTGACGTCATATTGCTCCAAAACCCCTGTACTTGCCAGCTCCGACGACAAATTCAATGCCGTCTGGCCGCCCAGGTTCGGCAATAACGCATCCGGTCGCTCTTTGGCAATAATTTCCGTGATGGTCTTGAGGTTCAGGGGCTCTATATAGGTAATGTCTGCCGTATCCGGGTCGGTCATGATCGTAGCCGGATTGGAATTGACCAGGACGATCTCATATCCTAATTTCCGCAACGCCTTACAGGCCTGGGTTCCCGAATAATCAAATTCGCAGGCCTGACCTATGACGATCGGGCCGCTACCAATAATCATAACTTTGTTGATATCCTCACGTTTTGGCATCTGCGGTCTCCATTATTTAGTGTATTCTGTTGTAGGATTATTGCGGTAAAACTATACCCGTTCCGGCTGAAATCACCCGTTGTGTCAAAGGATAAGTCTTTGCTTTTAATAGTGTTATGTTACGTGCAATGGGGTAAAATATACGACCATGAGTATACCAATGATCTATCATAACAGTCAATACAAATAAAAACCGATAACTTCGGGTCTGCGAGAGTTATTTCTCCCCGGGCAGGTTAAGTATCGTGCCGAGCGAGAAGCAGATCATTTTTGAAATATCGTAATTGTTTGAGAAAAAAGTCTATTCCCCGAGTGTTATTGGGCATCCCAGCCCCTGCTGTTTTTGGCAGATACTCCCCAAATCCCTGCCGTGATGGCATGGTTCGCCACGGGTGTTGCGCGTGAAAGTATACTGTAAGTGCTTTTATTACCGTGAATTACGGATATTATTCGTGTTCTGGCACGCTATTTGCTCATAACCTAATACAAACTTTATTATTTTCTGACAATACAGGAGTAGATAGCTATGTCAAAAACAATAGGAATCGATTTAGGAACAACTAATTCAGTGGTGGCCATTCTGGAAGGAACGACCCCTAAAGTTCTGATTAACTCTCAGGGCTCGAGAATAACCCCCTCCGTGGTGGCGTTTACCGATAAGGGCGAGCGACTCGTCGGGCAGATTGCCCGGCACCAGCAGGTGACCAACCCCGTTAATACCATCTATTCGATCAAGCGATTCATGGGACGTCGTCATAACGAAGTCTCTGCTGAAGAAAAAGGGGTGCCTTATAAAATCGTCGGGGGTCCCACGGACCTGGTATCCGTTGAAGCCGGCGGCAAGCAATACACCCCGCCGGAGATCTCCGCGATGATCCTCCAGGACCTCAAGAAAACCGCCGAAGATTATCTCGGCGAACCTGTGACCAAGGCCGTGATTACCGTACCGGCCTATTTTAACGATGCCCAGCGTCAGGCCACCAAGGATGCCGGTAAAATTGCCGGCCTCGAAGTCGAACGTATTATTAACGAACCCACCGCTGCGGCCCTGGCCTATGGCCTGGAAAAGAAATCCAACGAAAAAATCGCGGTCTTTGATTTTGGCGGCGGAACATTTGATGTCTCGATCATGGACATCGGCGATAATGTATTTGAAGTGCTCAGTACCAACGGCGATACCCACCTCGGTGGCGATGACATTGACGAGTTGCTGATTAAATATGTGGCCGACGAGTTCAAGAAAAAAGAAGGCATTGACCTGCGTACCGATGCCATGGCGCTCCAGCGACTTAAAGAAGCCTGCGAAAAGACCAAGTGCGAACTAAGTACCTCGGTGGAGTCTTCCATTAACCTGCCGTTTATCACCGCCGATCAATCCGGCCCGAAACACCTGCAGATGACCATGACTCGCAGCACCTTTGAAAATCTGATCGCGGACGTGCTTCAGCGTTTGAAGATCCCGTGTGAAAAGGCCCTCAAAGATGCCAAACTAAGCGCCAGTGACGTTAAAGAGGTTGTACTGGTCGGTGGGTCGATTCGTATCCCGAAGGTCCAGCAACTGGTCAAGGAAATATTTGGCAAAGAACCGAATCGAAGCATTAACCCTGACGAAGTGGTTGCCGCTGGTGCCGCAATTCAGGGCGGGGTGCTCTCTGGCGATGTGAATGATATTCTCCTGTTGGATGTCACCCCGCTGTCCCTGGGTGTTGAAACCCTCGGTGGTGTGATGACCAAACTGATCGAGCGTAATACCACCATTCCGACGTCCAAGAAGGAAACGTTCAGTACCGCCGCCGATGGCCAGACTTCCGTCGACATTCATGTCCTTCAGGGTGAACGCGAATTTGCGGCCGACAACCGAACATTAGGTCGCTTCCAGTTGGCGGGCATTCCTTCGGCGCCGCGTGGCATACCTCAGATCGAAGTCTCCTTTGATATTGACGCCAACGGAATTCTTAACGTACAGGCGAAAGACAATGCGACCGG
>JAIPFO010000239.1 GCA_021736565.1 Phycisphaerae bacterium
ACCTCAACGGTCCCTTCGGCAATCCCTTTTTTACCAACCGTCATACGCACCGGGATACCGATCAGGTCAGCATCTTTGAATTTTTCGCCACCGCGAACTTTCCGGTCATCGATCAATACGTCAACATGCTTCTCTTTAAGCTGCTGATAAATATTTTCGGCCACCTCAGCGACCTCGGGGTCATTCTGATTGGCCACGGTGATCAAAACCTCAAACGGGGCAATACTGACCGGCCAGATAATGCCATCCTTGTCATAATCGCACTCGATAGCCGAGGCCATAATCCGGTTAATTCCGATGCCATAACAGCCCATCAGTGGGATTTGCGCCTTGCCGTTTTCGTCCAGGAAAGTCGTGCCGAGTTTGGTGGTATATTTAGCGCCAAGTTTAAAGACCTGGCCCACTTCGATCCCACGTTTAAAGAGCAGTTTTTTGCCTTCCCAGGTATCCCCCTCAACGGCGTTGCGAATATCCGTGACAATAACATGCTCACCGTCCAGCGGGAAGTCACGGCCAGGCACAACGTTTTTAATATGCGTGTCGGTCTTGTTCGCCCCGGTGATCCCTGCCGCCATCGCTGCAACCGCATGGTCAATAACAAGCGTCAAACCCGAGAGCCCCACCGGGCCGGCAAAGCCGACTTTTGCCCCCGTCACCTCGACAATCGTTTTTTCGTCTGCCAGCTCTACATGCTCCCCATCAAACGTCTGGGTAAGTTTCTCCGGATTCAATTCGTGATCGCCCCGAACCAAAGCCAGAATCGTCTTATCGCCAACCTTATAGATCAACGTCTTGATCAACTGCTCCGGCCGGGCTTTCAGAAATTCGCACACCGCATCGATCGTGCCGACATTGGGAGTACTCACCTCTTCAACCAAAGGAATATCGCCCCCCCCCACCTGTTTTTCGACCGCATCAACCGGCGCTTTTTCAATATTGGCGGCAAACTGACGGTCTTCCGTATAGACGATCACATCTTCCCCTGTTTCGCATGGCACCGTAAACTGATGAGAGCCAGAACCGCCCATTTCACCCGATTCCGCCAGAACGATCACATATTCTATCCCACACCGTTCGAAAATGCGACAGTAAGCGTCATACATGGCCCGATAGGATGTTTCCAGGCTTTCCGGGGTCGCGTCAAAGCTGTAGGCATCTTTCATGGTGAACTCACGCGAACGGAGTACCCCAAAACGGGGTCTAAATTCATCGCGGTATTTCTGGTTGATCTGATAGATATTGATGGGCAGTTGCTTATAAGATTTGATCTCGGAACCGCCCAGGAAAGTCGCCACTTCTTCGCTGGTCGGCTGCAAAACGTTCCATCGACCATGCCGATCCTGAAACTTACCGAGCGTTTCGCCATAATCGACATCCCGCCCGGTCTTCTCCCACAGCTCCATCGGCTGAACGAAGGGCATGCTCACCTCCTGGGCCCCGGCGTTATCCATTTCCTGGCGGACAATGGCTGTAATTTTCCGCACAGTCCGCTGCCCTAAATGCAAATACGCATAGGTTCCACTGGCAATCTTCCGAATAAGACCCGCCCGGATCATCAGCTTATGGCTTGGGATTTCCGCCTCAGCAGGCGATTCTTTAACGGTAGGTATCAGTAACTGACTCCATCTCATAGATCTGTATCCTCACAGGGTTAAGTAAATGTCTATTTTTCAAGTAAAAATGGCAATTAGACGCCAAAATCCATCCGCCAAAGGCAGACTGACGATAATTCAGGAATAAAGGGCCATTATAATCTTTTTTTCCTAATAGCCAAGAGGATAGTTATGACCCCCACATCAAAAGTCCCTCCGGCAAAGGCGAACCAGCTTTAAAGACACAGAAAACGAGGTTCAAATCTTTTACCACGCTGAGGAGCGGTATGGCCCCGGTCTAAAAAAAAGAGCCCCATCATCTTCAACGATAAACGAGACTCTAAAATAATGGTGACGCGGGCCCCCAAGTCCATCGAAGCCCCCGGAGACCAAAGGCCGAGTTTCAGCATTAAAAAATTTTCTTAATGCGGGTAATCACTTCTATCGGGTTCAAAAAATCACATCAAGGGATGGTGCCTTCCAGCCAGTGAAGGGCAAAGATGGAAAAATCAACCAGGTCGACTTTTCCGTTAAAATTCAGATCGCCAGGGATGGGATCATCCTGATAACCCGGCTCATTGGTCGTCAGCTCAAAGGCCAAATCCCAGGTTTTACCGTCCAATTCTACCGGCTTACCGTCCATCCATTGGGCACCAGGCGTATAGGGGATAAACTGTCCGGTCACACCCGGCCACTTCGTTCCGTCCGGGTTCGTCAGCGGGGTCATCCGAATCGCATCATCCTGAAAGTGATCCGGACGGGTCTTCCAGCCCCAGGGATGGGTAATGTCCTGACCAGGGCTATAGTAAGCGGCGATACTCAGCCAGTAGATATTACTGCCGCCGGTTGTTCCGCCGGCCCCTTCGGGCTTCTGCCAGAACCACTGGTCCTGAGGGAGGAACTGGGCAAACTGGAAGCAAGCCTCAACGCCTCAAAAAACTTAGGATGCCGTCATGACTAAAACGCCTGTTTACTCTTGGTTAGTCGAGAATAGTAATAGCTTTCTTCAGGCTTTACAACCTGGACATGACCATCCATCATGGAAGCGACTGAATAGCCGCCTGTCAGCTCATGCTTGGTCATTCCATTACTAATAGCACCGCGACTGACACCATGAAAGTCCGCAAAAGAGTCGGTAAAGGGCGGTGGTGTATTTAAATCATGATTCCAATCCCAAATGGTGCATAAAGCATTGTCGTTCAGAGTATAGCCGTTAATGCCAGAAATCGTCCATAAGTTCTCTTCAGCAAAGAAAAAGGTATTGGAAGGTCACTCAATTTTTGTCGCATTTTTCATATATCTATTGCTAGAAGGATCCCAGCCAATGAGAATATTCATGCTGTAAGTAAAGGATGGTGCCGTCTTAAAGCCTTTCATCTTGGCAACGCTTTCAAACACCGGGCAAACGTTAATTCCCTGTACACCCAAATACTCCCAAAGCGGGCCGTCAAGTGGTGCAGTACTATAGGGACCACCGCCGTTTTTGCGAAGGGAGTTCCAGGCACTGGGGAACTGGTTATCTTGTTCGGCCAGGTACATGTGTGCGACCGTGCCGTATGTCTTCAAGTTCGTTTTGCAGATCAACTCCCGGGCCTGATCTTTGGCCTTCCCCAAAGCTGGCATTAAAATAGCGACCAATAGTGCAATAATCGAAATAACAACCAATAACTCGATCAAGGTAAACGCTTTTTGATTTTTCTTCATGCTAAATTTTTCCTAATAAAATGATGTTTAAGTCAAAAGTCAACATCAGCGCCACCACCTACTAAATGAGCCATTTCACAGCACAAATCGATACATTCAACGCCAAAGAAAGACTACGAGCTGTGTAGAAACAACTCTATTAATAAAATTTTTACAAAAATCTGGATTCGATGTCAAGTTTTTTTAACGGCCATAAGTCACTGCAAAAATGCACTTAAATACACTTAACCGGATACGAACCGAGCAAATGCCCCTGCCCCCCTACTGAAGTTTAATGTCTGTTCTTACTTTGAAATTTTTATGCCATTTGAGGGTCCAAAGTTTTTCCAGGTCAACGAGTTCTGCATGGCCATCGTAGAAGGAGACGGAGATCTTCATTTGATGGCGGTCGATGCAGACGCGTCCCATGTTCTGGTTGATTCCACCCTGCATATATCCCGTTTGAAAGTATTTTGGATTATTGATGTATGGCGTCTGGAAATCATCAATATCACGCGGCCAGGCATCTACCCAGACACTATCGGCGAACACCGGGACTTCTGAGCCGCCGGTGATACTGGATTCTGAGGTAAAATTAATGTTAGATAAGTTTTTTGCCCAGGGATCATCGGGGCCGTAGAGCCAGCCATTGATGGCATAACTGCCGTGTGCCTGGCCGGATGGTCCGTTCCAACCCCAGGGTTTTCTGTAATCGCCTTGATATCCACCGGGGCCCGGTATTTTATCTTCCCCGGCATTGGGACAAAAACGGTTCTCTTGAACATTATCAATCGTACCCGAAATGGAGTTCATCCAGAGATTGGTGCCGGTTCCAGTCTTGGCATCATAATAGGGCAAGAATTTGCCCTCATTCTCGGCAAGATACAAATGGTAGGCCTGGCAAAGGGTGCGGTTGTTCGTGCTGCACGTCATGGCCCGTGCCTGCTGCTTGGCCTTGCCCAACGCCGGCATAAGAATGGCCACTAACAAGGCGATAATCGAAATAACAACCAATAACTCGATCAAGGTAAACGCTTTTTGATTCTTCATGATGCCTCTTTCACTTTAAAAGAACAGAAAAACGGAATCCCCATTGACTTTTCCACTAAGAAAACATATAAGTCTTTGAATATAAATAGGTTATGTTACACGCGGACAGAAAATATGCATTCAGAGGAGAAATTTTTTAACGGCGAAGATTGCGTCTAACAAAACAGAACAAAACAGGCCAATGAAGATACAATTCGAAACATTCAACGCTCATAGAAAAATCACAGCGTCCTCAGAGATTTAAATTCTACGGTTAATACTACCTGAACCGGTCATGCTTGTCAAGATTTGACATTTCACAATCTCACAGAAGACGCGATGGGCACAAGTGCCTCTCACATTAAAAGTCTTTATTCATCTTAAAAAAAACAGCCCTTAAGATTGGAAAAATGGGCATCGAAAATACTCAGCACGCTCGCGTCATGGTTAGTTTTTGGGTCCAAATAATTTATATTCATATATTAATATGTAATATTTTAAGTGTAAAATGCGGTTTTTTGGCAGTGAATAATAAAAGTTTTTTCTCCTGGCTCAGTTGCGTCGCCCAGAAGTCGATACATAAACCGTAAAAACAGCGCAAACACAATACAGAATTGACGCCCCGGTCAAAAGTATTTTTCATCTTAAACATAGTCCTTTAAGGTGAAAAATACAGGCTCAATACGAATTAAGGCGTTACTGACGCCACAATTGGAAAGAATTTTAATGCCATTCGACATATACGAAACAAGTGATTGCAATGGGTGGTCTGACGCCGAACGCCACATGGAAAATGCCCGTGAGCATTATGAAGCGAGCCGTTGGCTAGAATCGCTGGAGCAGTTGAGATCGGCGGTTGCGATCAACCCCTCTAATAGCGACTGGTATTTCAATATGGGACTGATCATGGATACTCTGGGGCGTCACAATGAGGCGATTGAGGCGTTTGAGCAGGCAAGGGAGTTGCGGCCGAATGACGCTGAAATTTTGAATTGCCTGGCGGTAGATGCCACCCGCCTGGGGGAATATGACCGGGCGTTGGAACTCTTTGCACAGATCGAGAAAATTGACCCGATGTATGAACCGGGCTATTGCAACCGGATAATCACCTATGCGGAGATGGGCCAGCATGACCTGGCGGAACAAATGTTCTACATGGCCCGGGAGATTAAAGACCACTGCCCCCTCTGTTATTTCAATATGGGAAACTCCCTGTTTTCCCGACATCTTTACGATCGGGCGATCTGGTGCTGGGAACAGACCCGAAAGCATGACCCGAATCACCCACAAGTAGAATATCGGATCGCGCAGGCCTGCTGGGCTAAAGAAGATTATCAGGAAGCAAAAAAACATTTCCTGACGGAGTTAAGAATTAATCCAGGCGATACCGACGTCCTGCTTGACTATGGGATCATGCTTCTGGAAACGGAAGATATCGACAATGCCAGGGAGAAATTTCATCGAATCCTGGAACTGGATGCACGGCACAGTATGGCATATCACTACCTGGGCGAAGTGTGCATGTATGAAAATCACATGGCACCGGCCGTGGAATATTTCCATAAGGCCCTGGAGATCATGCCAGGCCAAAATGGTTCGCATTACCGGCTGGGACAGTGCTATCTGCGTCAAGGCCAAACAGCAAATGCACGCGAGCATCTACTGGCAGAATTCCATCTCATGCCTGAACAGGCAGATATGCTCAGTGACCTGGGGTGCCATCTGACCGAAGTGGGGGCGATGGACGAGGCGATACGATGCCTCGAGCAGGTCGTCGATATGACGCCGAATGACCCTACAAGCCTCCATAATCTGAGCCTGTGCTACTTTCGCTATGGCCTGACCGATGACGGGATCAGCCTGGCGTTACAGGTGTTG
>JAIPFO010000240.1 GCA_021736565.1 Phycisphaerae bacterium
GTCGTCCTGGCTCAAAAGCAATAAAATCATCCACTTTCTCAACTCGGCTTCGGCGGCTTCGGCGTTTCGTTCAGCCATACTGCAGTGTTGGCCCAAGGTGACCAGGTCGTGAAAACCTGGGAATTTTCCAGCCGTTTTTTGGGTCAGGCTGCCGTCCAGATACGCCTGGAGAAGACGATGGACCGTCAGGTCCGGGTATCGCCGGATGGGACTGGTAAAGTGGGCATAATGTTTACTGGCCAGGGCATAATGACCGATGTATGCCGGGCTGTATTCGGCCTTGGACATGCTCTTTAAAACTGCCAGGTTGATCATGAACGATTCGGGTTTGCCCTGGGCTGATTTTAGCAACTGCTGGATCCCTTTGTGGTCCAATTTTTTGGGGACGGTATACCCGCATAACTTGATAACCCGCGTCATTTCATTGCCGGAAAGGTTATCCGGCTCAGCGTGAGTGCGTCGTAAGAAAGAGACGTTGAGACTGTCAAGTAATCGAGCGACCGCTTCATTGGCCTCTAGCATGAACATTTCAATCATGGTATGAGAGAAAGTACTGCTTTCAGGTTGAACGCCAACAGGTTTGCCTTTATCGTCAAACACAAGTTCGGCACGAGGCAACTCCAGCGTAAGCATGCCGGCTTTCTGTCGGCGTTTCTGGATAATCCGGGCCAGCTCCTCCATTCGGTGAACCAGGCGAACGACTTTGGCCCCATGGCGATGGGGGTGTTTTTTATCATCGATGAGTTGATCGACCTGCTCGTAAGTTAATCGCTTTGTTGAACGGATAACACTGTTGGCAAATCGACTGTCGATGACATTGCCACGGTTGTCGAGAATTATATAGGCACTTTTAACAAAACGATCCTGTTCTTCCTGGAGGGAGCAGACGCCGTTACTGAGCAATTCGGGCAGCATCGGGATAACGTGACGAGGGAGGTAAACGCTTGTCGCACGACTTTTCGCCTCCTCGTCGAGATCCGAGCCTTCCCGGACAAAATGGCTGACATCCGCAATATGAACCCCCAACTCCCACCGGTCATTGGTTTTCTTTAAACTGATCGCATCGTCATAATCTCGTGCATCACAGGGGTCAATGGTGATAATTGTTGTATCACGAATATCCTCTCGCCCATTTTTCAGCTCCGAATCGACATTGAAAAGATGTATCGATGTTCGGGTATTTTTCAATGCCTTTGGAGAAAATTTTTCTATCAGGCGAAAACGCTTGATGACGGCTTTGAGTTCGGTATTGCCACGACCGCTGCGGCCGAATCGTTCAACGATAACACCATTGGCATAATATTCATCGGTTGGATAGGTTAATATTTCGACCGCCACTTTATCGCCCTCCTGGCAGTCTTTGGCACCGGGGTCATCTATACTGATCGGGCTCATCCCATCTTTACCATCCGGCTTGACAAACCAGAGATCCCCCTCTTTTGTCAAAGTTCCGACAAACTGCGACTCCCCACGACTCGACACTTCGATGACTTTACCGGTATATCGGTCGGGATTCCCCTTCCATCCTCGCTGGGTGATGCGCGCAACGACCTTATCGCCGGTAATGGCGTCCATGCCCTGTCCCTGGGGGATAAATAAATCTCCCTGGCGAACCAGCGTCTCTGGCCGTACGAAACCATAGCCCTGACGGGCGGATTCATAGGTGCCGATTACACGGGAGGGCATTTGCGGTAAAAAAACCATCCCGCCACTTCCGATAGTAATGCGTTTATTCTTGCGTAAGGATTCCAACGCCTGCTCAAACAGCCCGAATTCATCAGCACTCACTTGTAATGCTTTGGCCATTATTCTCGGCTTAACCGGTCGATAGTCCCGACGCCCCATCATTCCCATTATTCTACTTATATATCTTTCTGGCATAACAGGAAAGTATAGCAGAAATCCCGGGCAAAAACAAAACAAAAAAACAGAATCCATTTGGGCAGCCCATTTTATGGGTAAAAAAAAAGGGCGAAACCCGCTTTAGGCAGATTTCACCCTGTTATTGACTATCGAATTATTCTATGCGATTAATCCAGCTTCCAGTGTCATGAGTTTTTTTGAAGCCTGTTTTCCGGATTTTAAGCCGGATTCACCTTGGGCAATTCGACTTTTGAGGCAGTTGTCACACGACACCCTGGTCGATCATCGAATCGGCAACCTTAACAAAGCCAGCAATATTAGCGCCGACCACCAGGTTGTCCTTAGCGCCATATTCCTGTGAAGCATTGAATGCCTGAGTATGAATGGCCTTCATGATCGTTTCCAGTCTCTGGTCCACTTCTTCACGCGTCCAGCTCAACCGCTGGGAATTCTGGGACATTTCCAGGCCGGATACCGCGACACCACCAGCATTGGCAGCCTTGCCGGGTCCATAAAGGATCTTGTTTTTCAGGAAGACTTCCACGCCCCCGGGTTCCGTTGGCATATTCGCCCCTTCCGAGACCACAAAACAACCATTCTTAACCAGGGTTTCGGCTTCCGTCCTGGATATCTCATTCTGGGTAGCACTCGGAAAGGCACAGTCACACTTGATGCCCCATGGCCGACCTTCCATATACTCTACATTTTTGAATTTGTTGGCGTACTCTTTAATTCTGCCGCGTTTTACGTTCTTAAGCTCTATCACAAAAGCCAGTTTTTCAGCGTCGATACCGGCGGGGTCATAAATACTGCCGGACGAATCTGACAGGGTAACACACTTGCCCCCCAGGTCATTGACCTTTTCGACGGTATACTGGGCGACGTTACCCGAACCGGAGACCGCACAGACCTTCCCCTCGATGCTATCGCCACGGGTCGCCAGCATGTTCTGAGCAAAATAGACGGAGCCATAACCCGTCGCTTCTGTGCGAATCAGTGACCCGCCCCAATTAAGCCCCTTGCCGGTCAGGATGCCGGTAAATTCATTACGAATACGTTTGTACTGGCCAAACATGAAACCGATCTCCCGGCCCCCCACACCAATGTCACCAGCAGGGATATCCGTATCGGGGCCAATGTGCTTGCACAACTCGGTCATAAAAGACTGGCAGAACCTCATCACTTCATTGTCACTCTTGCCTTTCGGGTCAAAGTCACTGCCCCCTTTACCGCCGCCCATGGGCAGGGTTGTGAGTGAATTCTTGAAGACCTGCTCAAAAGCCAGGAATTTCAGAATGCCCAGGTTCACACTGGGATGGAATCGCAGGCCCCCTTTATAAGGGCCAATCGCACTGTTCATCTCGATCCGAAAACCACGATTGACCTGAATATCCCCCTTGTCATCAATCCAGGGAACCCGAAACATAAAGACACGTTCGGGTTCGGTGATTCGTTCCAAAATTCGATGTTCCTGATATTTAGGATTACGTTCAATCACCGCATCCAAAGAATCAAGAACCTCTTCAACGGCCTGAAGGAACTCCGCCTGATGACCATCACGGCTTTTAACTTTATCCATAACATCAGATACATAAGACATAATTATAAATCTCCATTTTTATGACGTTGTCGAAACAACAAAATTGAATAATGCCATATCATTATTAACGCCAGCGTCATGACCATCGTTGGGGGTCAATACCTGCGTCCTGAAGTGATATTAAGTACAGCATATAACTTTTGACGCAGTAGTTACTTCTACTTAAATTCTTTTTTAATGGCAAGTAATTGCCATATAACATTAACATAACAGCCATAATGCTACCGTAAATATTTTTGCCTGTCAATGCAAAATATAAGTAGAATTCTCCATATATTCTGCTATAATAAGGACATATGGCATATTTGCCACTCCAGTAAAGTGTGATTCTGAATTAAATAACACCTAAGTGGCTGTTATTTCTTTGATTTATATGCAATAGAAAGTAATTCTACGGTCATTAACAAGTTAGTCTATCTGGCAATATTGCCAATAAGGTTTCATTATGAATAAAAAAAAATTAAAAATCCTTGAAATTTTAAAGATAATGAGCAAGGAAAACATGCCGGTAAACTCTATTAAACTTACCGAAGACCTGAATAATTCCGGCTATGATTTCAGTGAAAGGACGGTCAGGCTTTACTTCAAGGAAATGGACCAGGAAGGCCTTACTCTCTCTCATGGCAAGCGGGGACGAAGTATTACCGAAAAAGGGCTGGCCGAACTTCACAATAGCCGTACGCTGCAGCGAGTGGGTTATCTTTCGGCAAAAATCGACCAGATGACCTATAAGATGAATTTCGACCTGCCAACCCTCACCGGTAGCGTGGTGATCAATACCTCGATCGTTGAGCCCAAACATGTGATGGACTATTGCGATTCGATCTGCCAGGTCTTTGAAAAAGGGTATGCCATGGGGACTCTTTTATCCCTGCTGGGACCCGGTGAAAAGATTGCCGACACAACGGTCCCTGAGGGGATGATAGGATTCTGCACGGTCTGTTCGGTGACACTTAACGGCGTACTACTTAAACATGGGATACCGATGACATCCCGTTTCGGAGGGATCATCGACCTGGTGGACGGCACCCCCACGCGATTTGCGGAAATTATTCATTATAACGGAACGAGCATTGACCCGTTGGAAGTGTTTATATTGAGCAGTATGACGAATTATATTGGCGCTATCGCCGATGGAAACGGACGGATCGGGGCAAGCTTTCGAGAATTGCCGGCCGGCAGTCGCGAGCTGGTGCTCCATTTAGCCAACAGACTCAAGAATATCGGATTGGGCGCTTTTATGAGAATTGGCATGCCGGGTAAACCGCTACTGGATATCCCTGTTAATGAAGAATGCATTGGCGCCGTGGTCATTGGCGGGCTCAATCCGATCTCGATCCTGGTTGAATCTGGCATAAAAACAAAATCGCGAGCCCTGTCGGGACTGCTGGAATATAACAGATTGTTACACTACACCGAATTGCCCGAGCAGATCAAGCAATACTTGTAAGTCATTGCGCTTCATGCCTACGTAAAGAAGCAAACACTATTTTGGGACACGACATCGCAGAGAAGCTGGAGCTTGCCGGAATCCACATTACAGACCTTAACCACGTCCTCAAATTCATTTTCTTCCGGAAAATATTGGGTGAGTAAATTTGGCATTTCTGTGATTTTATTCCTGTTGAATACAACGGTTTCTTTTTGGGGGAAAAGAGCGACGTAAAAGATATCACTTTCAACCAGGTCCTGAAAGAAATGAGCCCCAAAAGAAAGCTCCGGCATCAAACTTCCTCCCTCGTAGGCTATTTCGACCAGGATACTCACCTTGTTGATCTCGGAAAAATTAACGGGCACCCCCAGGCTTGGCGTCGTCGTCCCCCATCGACCCGGGCCAAGCAGCATCGTTGGCGACGTTTCCCTGTCGGCGATCTGCCTGTTTAATTTACCGACAAGCCGTGCGATGCTGTATTTTTGCTGATTTGACGTCTCGACATATTTCACGGGGTCAACATAGATCATTTTTTTAATGGCCTGAGAGATACTGCCGCCCATCGTATAGCCCTGCGAAGCAAAAAGAATATCTTCAGGCATAATATTTTCAGGAAGTCGCACGTTTGCTTTTATGCCCTTGGTTTGGAGAGGTCGGCATTGAACGACATTAATTTTGAATGCGCCGTCCGTTGTAAAATTAACCGTAAATTCTACATCAACCGGATAGTGGTAATAGCGTTCAAGGTTTTTCAGTATTTTCTGCATGATCTCAATAAAGTTCGTGTGGGACAGAAGTTTTTTGAATGTCAGAATCCAACATCGTCGAGCTTTCATGCCCATCTCTCTAATTTTTTGTTCGGTATGCAGGTCCGGCTCCGCTATCAAATCTGAGCTGATATCCAGTTCGTCACCAAGCAACTCCACAACACTAACCGTTTTCAAAGAGTTATCACTGGTATCGAGAAGATCAACATTGCGTTGGGTAAATTTACTTTGCCCTTCTCTATCGGCATAAAGTCTCAGGAGTGGCTGGTCCAACGCAATGGTTTGCGGGTAATCATCCTCAACACGATCAACCGCGCGTGTCCCCAAGCCAAAAACAAGCCTCAACATCCCCGCTTTGGGGTCCAGTTCGGGCTTCCATACAAACGTATTGTATGACACGCCAACACCTGCCAGGTCAGGGAAAAAATGGTTGTTTTTATAGGAGCCCGAAACTCGCTGCACCAGCAATGCCATCTGTTCGTCTTGCCGGTCCAGCCCTCGCTGCAAGCGGTAGGCC
>JAIPFO010000241.1 GCA_021736565.1 Phycisphaerae bacterium
CGCGCCTGGGCTATTGAGATGGCCCAGTTGGCCCAGGATCGCAATTGTACTAACATTGTCATCCTGGAAGTGGCACAGCGCAGCCCCGTGGCCAAGCATTTTGTCATTGCTACCGGCACCAGTAATCAGCAGATCCGGGCCCTGGGCAACGAAATTGAGAAACTGGGTAAAGATCGTAAAAATGTCATTTTCGGCCGGGCCGGCCTTCAGCAGGGGCGATGGGCCGTCATCGATTTTGTCGATGTCATCATTCACCTCTTCGATGAGGAATTCCGCGATTTCTACAATCTCGAAATGCTCTGGGGTGACGCGCCTAAAGTAGATTTCAGCCGCGATGAACCAAAACCACACCCGTCGGATGCGTAATCCAGTCACCACCTGGAACCCAAAAGGCAGGCAATGAATATCCAATTTCCAATATCCAGGGAAGATGGCTTGCCTCTTTACTTGAATGTTGGACATTGCACTACGTTGAGTGTTGGATATGGAGTTATTTCTCATCATCGATGCGGCTTTGGCACGATCTGATTAAATTTGATGGTTGCGTCAAAAGTCAAGGTTAACGAGTAAAAACATCGATTAAAATCCAGAATCAACGCTTCACAATACCTTTGACGCTGGCGTCATACTTAACACGAAATAGCATTGAATTTACCATGATCCCTATTATCGATCTACTCGAACAACGCGTCTCTTCTGTCCTCAGCGAGCTCACCGGCAATCCCGCGCCCGCTGTGGTTCGCCCTTCAAATAACCCGAAATTTGGCGACTATCAGGCCAATGGCGTTATGGGACAGGCTAAAAAAGCCAAACAGAACCCCCGGCAGCTCGCCGAGCAGGTGATCGCAAAGCTGGATGTCTCAGAAATGTGCGAGCCGCCCCAAATCGCCGGGCCAGGTTTTATCAATTTCAGGCTCAGGCCCGAATGGCTCTCCAGGCAGGTCAGTCAGGCCATTACCGATTCTCAGCGGTTGGGCATCGACCCGCTGGCCGATCCGCCGGTCACGGTGGTCGATTTCTCCAGCCCGAACCTCGCTAAAGAAATGCACGTCGGCCATCTTCGCAGCACCATCATCGGCGATGTCATCGCCCGGGTCCTGGAATTCTGGTACGATGCCCCCGAGAAGATCATTCGCCAGAACCACGTCGGCGACTGGGGCACACAGTTCGGCATGCTCATCGCCTACATCAAACGCACGCATCCCGAAGCGATCGACGACCCCACGGCCTTCCAGATTGCCGACCTGGAATCCTTCTATCAGCAGGCCAAAAAACTCTTCGACGATGACGCGACCTTCAAACAGGAAGCGTATCACGAAACCGTCGCCTTGCACAATAACGAACAGGCCACCCTTAAGGCCTGGAAGTATGTTGTCGCCGAGTCCCGGACGCATTGCCAGAAGGTGTATGATCAACTCAACGTAAGGCTCAATAAAGACAACGAACGGGGCGAGAGCAGTTACAACGACCGCCTGCCCGATGTCATTAAAGACCTCCACAACGCCGGCATGCTCGTTGAATCCGATGGGGCCCAATGTGTGTTCATGGACCAGTATAAAAACAAGGACGGCGACGTGCTGCCGTTGATCGTCCAGAAAAGTGACGGCGCGTTTCTCTATGCCACCACCGACCTGGCCGCGGTCCGCTATCGGACTGGAGACCTGAAGGCTCAGCGGATCATTTACGTCACCGACGCCCGTCAGAAACTCCATTTTGATATGGTCTTTTCATGTGCTCGCAAGGCCGGATGGGCCTCCGAGGATATCACCCTGGAACACGTCCCCTTCGGTTCCGTTCAGGGCGACGACGGCAAACCCTTCAAGACCCGCTCCGGTGGAACCGTTAAATTAAAAGATCTACTGGACGAAGCCGTCCTGCGTGCCGGCGATATCGTTAATGAAAAGAATGCCAATCTGGACGACGCGACCAAAGCGAAGATCGCCGCCGCCGTTGGTGTCGGCGCCGTGAAATATGCCGATCTGTCCAATAACCTGGTCAGCGACTACGTGTTCGATTGGAACAAGATGCTGGCCATGGAAGGCAATACCGCCCCGTATATGCAATACGCCTATGCCCGGGTGCAAAGCATATTCCGTAAGGGGGATATCGACGTTGATGCCCTGGTCCACAGTGGCCATCTCGTCAATCTTACCGAACCCGAAGAGCTCACCCTGGGAAAATTACTCTTACGATACAGCGAAGTGATCGAAAATGTCGCTCGCGACCTCCGTCCCCATCTCCTGACCACCTACCTCTTCGACCTGGCCCAGGCCTTCAGCAGCTTCTACGCCAACTGCCCCGTCCTCAAAGCCGAAGGCCCCACACGCACCAGCCGGCTCCTGATCGCCCACCTGACCGCCAAAACGATCCATCACGGCCTCAGCTTGCTCGGAATCGCCACCATCGATCAGATGTAATAGCGTCAAGGTAATAGCAATAACGGTACTATTATCGGTGTTTTTGAACTTTAAAACACCTTTTGTGGTAACCGTCAATTTTATCTCTTGACTTATGACCAACCTTCCCTAAAATACCGTTTCAGTATTCGTCGCGGATGTGGCGGAATTGGCAGACGCGCTGGCTTCAGGTGCCAGTGAGCATTAGCTCGTGGAGGTTCGAATCCTCTCATCCGCAGTATATCGTATAAGGAAAGCGTGACAATGGGCCGTTTTTATCGCTTTTGCCCTGAAAAATATTTTTATATTGACAGTAAAACGATTTCCTTATAGAATCGACAATATAAGTGAGAGTATTCCAGCTCTTTTTGGGCTGTTATTCGATCCACGGCGAGGCAGCGTGGTAAGCCAGTTTCCCCCCCCAACTTGGCACCACCACCTCGCCATTTTTTTGCGCATTTTTTGAAATCACCATGATGATGCTGGTTCTATTGGACTTTCACCAACAAATGACGGTTTCGTGGCCCGTCAAACTCACAAAAATAAATACCCTGCCAGGTCCCCAGAACCAGCCGCCCGTCATTAACGATAACAGTAAGTGATGACCCTACCAGGCTGGATTTCACATGGGCGTCAGAATTGCCTTCACTATGCAGATAGCCGTTGCGATGGTGGGGGATCAATGCATCCAATGTCAGAAGTATATCATGGACAACATCCGGATCCGCATTTTCGTTTATGGTGACCCCCGCGGTCGTATGGGGAACATGGATAACCGCCAGGCCATTAATCACGCCGCTTTTAGCCACGATCTCGCTGATCTTGCGGGTAATATCTACAAATTCATTCGGCTGTTGCGTTTTGATCGAGATTGTTTCCATGATGACGCTCCCGGCATTTTTTATGCCTGATGGTTGTACGTTAAAAAAAAAGACGCATTTTAACGCGGAATTCTGTATATTGTAGTCGCCCTGCACATTACAAACCAGTGCAAATCTAACAAAAAGCCAAGACCTGAAAATAACAAACGAAAGAGAAATATGCCCGGACAGTTTTTTAGAAAGATCATGATAGATTCCATGGAAATCATCGGTTACTCCGTCGCCGGTGAGGAGAGTTTTGTCGCCATCCCATCGCTGGACGTCTGTTTTGACGTCGGCCGGGCACCTGACGAGGCGGTTTCTGCCAATCATGTCCTGCTAAGCCACGGCCACATGGACCACGCCGCCGGGGTCGCCTACTATTGTTCCCAGCGAGATTTTCGCGAAATGGCACCCGGAACGGTCCTGCTGCCCGATAACCTCGCCCCCGCCGTCGAAGAACTGCTCAATGTTTGGGGCCAGATCGACGGCAACCGCCCGCCGGCCAACATCATCCCCATGTACCCCGGCCAGGAATATGAGCTCCGACGCAACCTCTTTGCATACCCGTTCGAGACCAACCACTCCTGGAAGGCACTGGGCTATACCATTATCGAACGCCGCAACAAGCTCAAAGAAGAATACCTGGGCCTGCCCGGCCCCGAAATTGTCAAACTCAAAAATAGCGGTATCCCGATCACCTATACCATTAATATGCCCCTGGTCACCTACCTGGGCGATACCACCAGCGGCGACTTTGAAAACCTCGCCTGTGTCCAGGACAGCAAGATCCTCATCACCGAATGCACATTCTTCGAGCAGGATCAACACGAACGCGCCCGGGCCGGCAAGCACTACCACATCGACCACCTCGGTAAAATGCTCGAAAAATGGAACAACGAACACATCATCCTGACCCACCTCTCCCGCCGAACCGACATGAAAATCGCCAAAAAGATGATCAAAGACACATTCTCCCCAGAACTGGCCAAAAAAGTAAGATTCCTAATGGACCGCCCCCGACGGTCACCCGCTTAATAAATATTTTTCCATTTTCAAAAATATAATTATTTCCGCCGCAGGTCGCAGATCAGCCTTTGGATGGCGGTTTCCTATGCAGCCCGAAGGGCCAAAATAACATAGCCCAGGTCAGAGCGAGCGCAGCGAGAGACACCCTGGGTAATCTGCCCCAAAGCAACCCTCGCCCTGAAAGGGCAGAATAATTCTATCAGGCAAAGACACAGATCTTTATAGCCTAAAACACAGCCAGCTAGGATGATTCTTAAAAGAGAGTGTCCCTTTCTATACCTCTTCATGATCTTCGTCTCTTCGGTGGTTTAAAATTCTTATATTATATTTCTTATAAAATATTTTCGTGTTAAATATCATACAATCCGAAACTCACCCCCCCCAATCACCCCAGTCAAAATCTTCACATATTCATGCCAATTCACCTGTCGTGCCTTCGCTTCAAAGATCAGGGCCCCATCACATCCCGTCCATAAAAAAAAACCACACACAGCCCAAAGCCGTGCATGGTTTTCTTTTATTGGAGACACACCGGCCGATCACGGCCAGCGTTAAAATGGTTCAGAACGTTTTTTTAGCACATGGCGGCGTACGTGGCGATGGTAAGTGCCAAAAGTTTGTACTTGCGTGCCATAAAGCTCCAGAATGTAATGTATGCGGTCTCTATCATCGTGACTCCTTGTGTCAATGACGGATGTTAATGGTTGCTGGCGTTTGCCTGTCGCACTAACATTTCGCAAAGAGTGTGCCGGAGACCGCTTAATTATTTCTTTCAATAAAAATTTTATAAGTCTTTAAAAAACAAGGAGTTATGCATGGCCGATTCCAGATATTTTTCCCCCTTCATGGTACCACCTGTGCCGGCGCGTTGTTTTTAGGCAACATCGCCGCACAGAGCAGGGGCCGTATCTTTTCGTAAGTTGCTTATTCTAAACATGTTATGAAAATGTTAATTTACGAAACACTCCCCGCGCGTTTCGAATTGAAAATCCCCATCCCAGGGGCCATATCCATAGAGGAGTCGTCTCGGTCATGCACATCGCTTAGCGATGCACTTCGTGCCACTGGCATATCGCCTCGGCCACCTTGACCCCATCCACCGCCGACGAGATGATCCCGCCGGCATACCCCGCCCCCTCGCCCGAGGGGAACAGCCCTCTGACCGACAGGCTTTCAAACCCCTCATCCCGTAAAATCCTCACCGGCGACGAACTCCGCGACTCCACCGCGGTCATCACCGCATCATACATCGCAAAACCCTTTATCTTTTTATCCAGTTGCACCAGCCCCTCAGCCAGCGCCCGAACCACAAACCCCGGCAAACACTCCCCCAGGTCACAAGGGGTCACCCCGGGTTTATAACTGGGCACAACTTTCCCCAGATGCTTTGTGGCCCGCCCTTCCATAAAATCACCCACACGCTGCACCGGCGCAAAATAATTTCCACCGCCAACCTCAAACGCCTTCCGCTCCCACTTCCGCTGAAACGCAATCCCCGCCAGTGGCCCCGTCCCGCCAAAATCATCCGGCCCAACTCCTACCAGCAGCGCACTATTGGCATTCTTACCACTGCGCGAATAATAACTCATCCCGTTGGTCACAATGCCCCCCGCCTCAGAGGCCGCCCCGATCACCTTTCCGCCCGGGCACATACAAAACGTATAGACCGACCGGCCGTTATCACAATGATGTACCAGCTTATATTCCGCCGCTCCCAGCTGCTTATGCCCGGCATATTTCCCATACTGCGACTTATCGATTATCGACTGCGGATGCTCTATCCGCACCCCGATCGAAAAAGGCTTCGATTCAATTGTCACACCCGCCTCATGCAGCATCTCAAACGTATCCCGGGCACTATGCCCCAGCGCCAAAGCCACCC
>JAIPFO010000242.1 GCA_021736565.1 Phycisphaerae bacterium
GCCACATCGCCATGATCATAACTAAACGGCGCCCGTGACAATGTTGGGCACGAAGTCGGTTCCACCGGGATAATATCGATATTGGCACCATTGATCTTATCGGTAGTAAATGGGAACGCCAGCCCGGCAAAATTACTGCCGCCACCGGCACAACCGATCACCACATCGACTTTCTTTTCCCCCGCCTTGGCCAACTGTTTTTTGGCTTCCAGTCCAATAATCGTCTGATGCAGCATCACATGATTTAATACACTGCCCAGGGCATATCGCGTTTTCCCCGTTGGGTCTGTCACCGCCGCTTCAACCGCTTCGCTGATAGCGATTCCCAGACTGCCGGGCGTATCGGGCATTTCTTTCAGTATCTGCCGGCCGGCATTTGTCTGGTTGCTGGGACTGGCAATGCATTTACCGCCCCAGGTTTCCATCATCAATCGACGAAACGGCTTCTGGTCGAAGCTGATCCTCACCATAAACACCTTACATTCCAACCCCACCAGAGAACAGGCAAAACTCAACGCACTGCCCCACTGACCGGCACCGGTCTCGGTGGTCAATCGTTCGATCCCCGCCTGCTTGTTATACCAGGCCTGGGCGACGGCGGTATTGGGCTTATGACTCCCGGCAGGGCTCACACTTTCATTTTTATAATATATCCGGGCAGGGGTCCCCAGATGCTCTTCGAGGTACTTTGCCCGAATCAACGGCGAGGGTCGCCATCGATAGAGTAAATCGAGAATTTCCTCAGGGATATCGATCCAACGTTCCTGGGAAACTTCCTGCTCGATCAGGTTCATCGGAAAAACCGGGGCCAACATCTCCGGCGATACAGGATTACCGTCCGGTCCCAAAGGGGGCTGCATCGGCGTTGGCAGATCAGCTGCCAGGTTGTACCATTGACGGGGAATGTCCTTTTCGTCAAGAAATATCTTTACACTCATCGAAAAACTCCTTTAAAACTGTCAGATTGGACGCCAGCGTCAAAAGTCATGTGACACCATGATTTTTCTTTTAATCGACGTTATTGTGAGTCAATATTGACTTTTGCCGCAACCATCATGTTAAGAGTACTTTCGTCCTTTTCCATTGTGTTCGATTGAATGCCTTCTGGTCGCAGGACTGTCAGGGCGCATTGTGTATCATTTTTACCCATTTCGGATTTTTCGAAAGTGTCCTTTACTCAAATTGCACGATAAAGCCCTGCTAATTAAGGAATTAACGTATAAAAAAGTCTGAAAGTTGCCCATTAAGAATATTTAGAAAAATTCGATTGGCTCACTATACATAATAACTTCATTTTTCACAACACTTATTTTGAGATTTTAGCCACCGATCACATCGCGGGCCTGAATCCCCTGGCCCTGGCATATCGCGGTTTGTACAGCGGGTCGCCGATCAGGATAATTCGCCAGGACGTAAAGGGCAGCGTTCTGTAAAAACACTCGACGAGGCAATATTTACCCCCCATCAACTCCCCCATCAACTCATCCGGCCGTGGGAAACTGTGTAAATAGGGCTCCGAGGTCGCCCCTAACGTTGCGGTAACGCCCTTTTCCAGCATCCGCTTACACCACACATTACTATCCGGCTTCTTTTTATCCCGTCCCAAAGTTTCCGCTTCAAAACTTGCAATATGATAGCCAATCGCGCCGAGGTTGTACGTAAAGGAATCAATATAGTTACGCAGGCTATACCAACCGCAATAGAGCACCGTATCGGGGCACTCGCCCACAGCAAAGAGCGAATCGACGTTGTTTTCAACTACTTTTAACGCGGTCTCTTTTTCAATCAACCGGGCCAGCTTCCTCAATTTATCATCGTAATAGCCATAGCTCCCGATTTTCTCCGTTGCGGTATAAATCCCGCGCGCATCAATATAGGCGGTCCCCTTGATCGGCATGCGTTCTGCCGCAATCGCCCGCTCAATGAGTTCAAGGGCAATTTTTGGCGTTGGCCCATCTAAACGAGAAACCATGAATGTCCGAGCATTTTCCCGATCAGCGGGCAAAACCGGAAAACCCTTCTTTTTAAAGACGAGCATCGGATTGGGCTGCTGGTCATTAAGGGGATATTGATCCCACAAGACCAGGGCCAGCTCACTGTCAAATGCCGATTCACTGTCGTCATCGCCAATATTCGCACGCCTTGAAACTAACCCTTCTGAATGGTTCGGATGGCAGATCACCTGAAGACCGGCGATTTGATAAATCAAATCAAACCGCTCTTTCAGAGTCGTCCAATCATTCGTATCGCCTGAAATTTCTTTCAATCGCCCTATCCCCTGGAGAAGCGTCGCCTTAACGGCTTCCATCTCAAGCTGGACGGCCTTTTTTGTCCCGGTCGCCCCCTGCTTCTTATAATGCTGTTCCAACGCCTGATAACGCCCCTGCAGACCATACCATAGGATCGACATTTCAGTCATTTTTTTGACCTTTTCCTCGATCCCCAGACCTGAAGTCCCCATTCTGGACAATGCCTTAGCCGCCGCGGTAAAGGCCTCAGTGGCCTGACGATAGAGTGTTACCGCCTCCTTACCGCGTCCCAGTTTATAACGTGGCATTCTGAAGGTTTTCATATCGGCCGAAGGAGCAACCCCTCCCTCAGAAAAGGCGTTCAGATTACTGGACAGCTCCTTCAATTCAGCAAAACGCTCATCCAGTAATTGTTCGATCAACTTCTTTTGCCTGCCCAGATCGCCGGAGGGAACAAACCGTGCAATCCGCAACGGCACACCGTAGACTGTCACCAAACACTTAATCCCCGCCATCTCCGGTCGAATTAACTTTTCCCTGATGGCCCCAACATAAGAGTCTTCATACTCCTTGCGGCTGACCCTCTCATTCAATGACATTTTAATCGAAATAATATGAGACGGAGGCACATTACGCTTCACACAGTAATCATTCGCCACTGCCATCGAGTCACTGCTACTCGCATTAGCAATAACAGCGATCTCATCCGGGGCAAGTGCCCAACACTCGCTTGGGCCCACTGGCACAAAAAACAGGGCCATCAGTAGAAATTTTTTCATAGTATCCTTCTTTTTAACAATATATAGTAGTCTTTTTCCTGACAATGATAGTAACATAAGTAGTCAAAATGAGAATTAAAACGTCAATTAAGGCCAAAAACCAATGTTTCACCCACAGTTTCGTCCCAAGCGAGCTCAGCGATCAATGACCCTGAGAGCCATTATAACTAAACGGCTGAGATTATGGTAGATTTGTTCCGATAGATTTTTGAAAATTCCAACCGCAGGATACAGGCTTGACTCACATCCCAAACATCCACATCTCCTCAAAATTGAAGGCGGCCCATGTCTGCCTGCTCCTGATATGCATCGGCGGGGCGATCTTGCGATTCTGGCACCTGGGTGCCGAAAGCCTTTGGCTGGATGAGGGGGCGACCGCCCGGCGAATTCAGTTGACCTGGCCGCAGCTCATGGCGGAATTGTTCTTTATCAAAAACCACCCCCCGTTCCATTACGCCCTTCTAAAAGTATGGGGGTCCCTTTTTGGTTTTTCAGAGTTCACGATGCGATTCTGGTCGGCGGTGGCCGGTACGGTGACCATCGGGGCGATCTACCTGACGGGGAAAAAACTCTTTTCGACAAAAACCGCACTATTCGCCGCCGCCATGGTCGCGGTCTCCTACTACAATATCCGCTATTCCCGGGAAGCCAGGTTTTATTCCTTCAACATCCTGCTCCCTCTGGTCTCCATGTATTTTTTCATGCGGATCGTCTTGTTCAATCAATCGTCCTGGAAGATATGCCTGGGCTATGTCCTGGCATCCACCCTGATGCTCTACAACCACTATTTCGGCATTTTCACCCTTTTCGCCCAGAGTCTCTTTGTTGTGACCGAACTGGCCAGGGGGCACAGCTCGCTGAGAAAAGTCGCCAGGCTGGCCGGCCTGGCCGCGATCATTATCCTTCTATTCTCTCCCTGGCTGGGGGTTGTGATCTCAGGCACCCAAGCCTACCACCAGACCAGCAGCATCGTTCTCAAACGCCCCAACCTTCTGGAACTCCCTGGCACACTGGTCGCATTTTGCGGCTATCACCCGGTAGCCAGCGTGCTGGTCATCCTCACCATGCTCATCACGATCATTACTCTATGGCCCAAAGTAAAACGGACACTGACACCTCCCCCCACGGCCACCGTCCCCCCAAGCCCGTCACTCCATAGCCGTAAAATTGTCTTACTCATTCTCTGGACCACCGTGCCGGTCATAACGCCATTTATTATCTCCTACCTCAGCAACCCCATATTCAATGATCGCTATAACGGCGGTGCCTTTACCGGTTTTTTCCTTCTGGCGGCCTATGGCGCCACATGCCTGAAGTTCCGGCACGTTCAATGGGTACTTATCGTCGGGATCATTTACTGCCTCTCCCTGCCGACCCGTTACCTCCACCGCGAAAAGACAAACGAGCAATGGCGAGAAGCCACCGGCTACATCGAACAAAACGCCGAGCCTGGCGACCTGGTCCTCTTCGACGCTTTCTTCTGCTATTTCAATGCCTATAAATATTACCAGAAACGCACCGACCTCCGGATCGCCGGTTTCCCGACGAATCGATATGACCAAAGCATCAGCGAGACAAGCCAACTCTTAAAACAACGCTCCACGTTCCTCATCCCGAAAAAGACCCTGGCGTCCTCCAATGCCGCCGGGGGGCCTCCAATGACAGAAGAGCAGATCCATGCCCTGGAAAATCCCTTGAGCCCTCCGACCCTCATCGGTGGCCACAAAACGGTATGGCTCATAAAATCCCACCACCTCGACCAGCATAACCTGCTACTGACTCACCTTAAAAACAGCTATAACAACGAAGAAGCCACCTCACTGCGATGGATCAACATATATAAATTCTCTAACCGCTCCCTCATCGAGTAGCATCAAAACCGCACAGGGGTCCTCGTCGAAAACATAGAGGTGTCGCCCCTGACTTGTCATTGCCTTATGACGCGGGGCTCCATTTCACTTACCGACTCCGGGGCCTCTGCCAAATCACCCGGTACCCGCATGTACGTCAACGCGTGCCGAAGGACCTCTCGGACGACCGGTCCGGCGACCACGCCACCGGTATACCCCAGCCCCAACCCCCTGTCGGGTTCTCGTATGGTCACCAGCACACAGAGCCTGGGGTTGGCCGCCGGAGCCCCGGCAATAAATGAGCTGTTCCACTTTTCTGCCTCATACCCTTTTCCATTCTTTTTCGGAATATTGGCCGTTCCGGTTTTTCCAAACACCTGCCACTTTTCCAACTGGGCTTGACGATGTGCCGTGCCGCCTTCCTGCCTGACCACATTTATCAACGCCTTATCAATAACTTGTCGGGACACTTCCGGGGAAATCGCCATACCTGCAATATTCCAGGCGGCCCCTTCCAGTTTATACGTGCCCGGCAGTCGATATTTATAGTAATTCTCAACGACCTCGCCCTGGTGCACCACGCCGTTAACAATCCTTGGTTTCACCAAGCGCCCTCCATTGACCAAAACACAAAATCCCCGGATCAACTGAATGGGGGTCACCGAAATTCCCTGCCCGAAGGAAACGCGTGTCAGGGTGTACCCCGGCCCATACTTTGCCTTCAACTGCTGTGAGAGGGTATAGAGACTTCCATCCTTCCTGACCCTCTCATGCGGCTGGCCGACTCCCTCTCCGGGCAGGTCGATCCCTGTCTTACGGCCAAAGCCAAACTTTTCAATCATCTCGTAAAAATAATCATCTCCCATCATCTGAGCGATCTTCGCCACCCCGATATTACTGGATTTGACAATAATATCGGCGACACTTAAGACGCCATGATATCGCTTATATTCTCTGATGCGTCCAAACCCTTTTCCAACATAAGGCCTGTCCAGGCAATTGATCTTTTGATCGATACGAACAAAGCCGCCCTGAATACCCGCCGCCACAGTTATGGGTTTAAATGTACTACCGGGTTCATAAGGGTCCGTCAGTGCCTGGTTTCGCTTTAATTCCGGCCCGATCATTCTCGCATCGTTCAGATCAAAGGCTGGATAATTCGCCAGGGCCAAAACCTCGCCGGTTTTCGGGTCCATAACAATGGCGGTACCACTTTTAGCATGAAACTTCTTGACCGCTTTTTCCAGTTCCAGCTCTGCCTGTTCCTGAATCACTGCGTCAAT
>JAIPFO010000243.1 GCA_021736565.1 Phycisphaerae bacterium
CCCTGCGATATAAATCGAGACCGCTATGGTTTTGGAATGCTCCTTTAAGCAAGGAGCAAACCCGTAAGGTTATGACCGAAGCAAAAGAAAAAGGGTACTATGGTTTTGGCATCTTGCCTTCTCATGGAATGTCTCCGGAATATATGAGTGACGCTTTTCTGGAGCAATATAAATATGCGTTGGAAGTTGCAGCGGAGATGGGAATGAAAATGTGTCTTTATGATGAGTTTTATTTCCCCAGCGGCTATGCCGGTGGAAATCTCGTGAAAAAATATCCTGAAGCGGTCAGTAAAAGACTCGACAAGCATGACTATTCATTCAAAGGCCCCGGCGTGTTCAACCAGAAGGTCACCGAAGAAAATATCATGGGAATTGTCGCGATGGAAACCTCGAGTCTTGAGCGGATAGACCTGTCATCAAAGATCAAGGGCGGTATTATTAATGCCAGCCTGCCTGCCGGTGATTGGAAGGTGATGGTCTTTGACCTTAAACCTGACATGGCAAGCCAAAGACATCATGTCGACTACCTGGATCCGGCGGCAGTTGAAAAATTCATTGAACTGACCTATGAGAAATTCTATGCCGCGTTCCCGGACCATTTTGGAACTACGATCGATTCGGCCTTCTATGATGAACCCTGCCTGCGATGGGTAGAGGGAGGCAGAACGTGGACCGGAACTTACAATCGTAAATTTAAAGCACAATATGGCTTCAGCCCGGTGAAATATTACCCCTCCCTTTGGTATGATATTGGTGAAGAAACCGCCGCAGCAAGGAATCTTCTTTTTGGATTCCGGGCAGAGCTTTTTGCGTCAGGATTTGCAGGGACCATTAATCGCTGGTGCAACGATCATGGTATAGAGTTGACCGGTCATGTTGACCAGGAAGAAGTGCTTAACCCGGTGAGTGTCAGCGGCGATATGATCAAAGCCTTTAAATACCAGGACATCCCCTGTGTCGACCAGATCGCCCATTATGGCAGGGCGTCAAAAATATATAAGGTTATCAGCTCGGCTGCTCAAAATTATGGCAGGCCGCTTGTCGCGACTGAAGTGTATGGGGCCATCAGCAATATGCCTGTTGACAATCTATATAAAGAAGCAATGGACCAGTATGCTAAAGGGATAAATATGATAGAACCCCACGCCGCCTGGTATGACCAAAAAGTTGATATCCCACCAAACCTTTCTCCGTCAAGCAGCGTTTACGGGCCCCATCTCGCCGATTACAATAACTATATCGGCCGGATGCAGGTTATCCTGCAGGGCTCAAAGCATGTCGCAGATATCGCTGTCTTATACCCGATAGCGCCTCTGCAGGCCGCGTATTCTTTCGAGCTTGGTTATCCAGGCGATGGAGGCATCCCCTCCTATGAGGCGGACTATCTGGATATCGGTGAAATGCTCTCGCTCGATACCCGGACAGACTATACTTTTATTCACCCTGAAGTGCTGGATGAAAAATGTACGCTTAAAGGTTCGTCCATCCGCCTGGACAATAGCAGTGAGTCTTCATTATACAAAGTGTTAATTCTGCCCGGATCGAAAACCATTCAATGGCGTAATCTGCAAAAGATCAAACAGTTTTACGACAACGGAGGCGCGGTCATTGCCACGACGGTTCTTCCTGAATATTCTGCCGAACCTGGCCATACCCTCGACGTTCAGAATACGATCCAAGAAATGTTTGGCGAAAAGGCCGTAAAAATGACCGGGCTAACCCGGGCAAAAGCATCGAGTATCTGGAGTTCAGGAGGTTTTTTGCCGGCTCATGCAATTGACGGGAACATGGAAACCGCATGGAGGCCTGCACGGATCAATCCGGAAAACCAGTGGCTTGAAATTGAATTTGGCAAGGAAATAAAAACAGGCCGGATTGAAATTGCCAGCGAAAAAAGTCTCGCGTTTTCTTTCTGGAGCGGCTGGGCCCCCGTTGATGAGGATCAATCTTTCTCATTTAGCCTTTTTGTTCAAATCGGTGATAAATGGATAGAAAAAGGGACCTGGAAAGAGAAAGGGAAGAATAAAACCATCACTTTCGAAACTCAAAACATATCAGGCGTAAGGGTGGTCATTGAATCTGGCAAAACAGATAAAGTCTCAATCCCCGAGATCCTGATCTTCGATCAGAATGGAAAAAAGATCGATATCGTTCCAAAATCCTATTCTTTGAATAATAATGCCAAGGGAGGCAAGGCTTTTTTCACTGCGACGCCCACGGCTGAGCTATTCAGGGATATAATGAACAAAGCATTGAACATCCGGGATATTCGTATCGACAGTCAACCGGTTCTATCCCATGGTAACCTGACATGTATGCACAAGAGAATGGACGGAAAGAATATTTATTTCTTTGCGAACTCATCGGATGAAGCATTAGATCTGCCCGTTTTGCTCAGAGGTAAAATGAGTTTAACCCGATGGAACCCGCATGCCGGGACTATAGAAAAATATCCGACTACCGTGATCCGTCAAGACGGACATGATCTTACAAGGCTTCAATTCAAGCTCGACCCGGTACAATCTGTTTTTTTTGTATCGAATTGAAAAGACATCGGAACGAAAACGGATTGCAACTATGAAAGGTTTTACAATATGGATCAACTTTTTCCAGGTTGATCCATATATCATGTCGCAAAAGATGCGAAGTGAACAACAAAGAAGACTGCCATTTACAAAAGAGTTTAGACTATGAAAACAAACGTACTGTCCGGCCTCGTTTTTACGGTGTTAGTTCTGACGGTCTCAAGCACTTTCGCCCAATACGACCCGCATCCCATAGGGATCGATTATTCGGAAAACTACCGCGGGCAATATCATTTCAGCCCGAAATCCGAATGGATGAACGATATTAACGGACTGATGTATCATGATGGCAAGTACCACATGCTCTACCAGTGGGGTAAAAAGATCCGTCATGGTGGTTATGCGACCAGCCCGGACCTGCTGCACTGGACCGACAAGGGGGTAGCGTTGATCCCGCAGGAATCTTTTCTGCCCCAAGCGGCCAAACGCAATGTCAGCGGCGCCCAGGTCTATTCCGGCAGCGGCGTAGTCGTTTCCGGTGAAACGGCCAAGAAGATCACCGGGTCATCCAAAGAAGCAATGGTCGCCGTTTACACCGGTACGAAAGTGGGCACCTGCCTGGCCTGGAGCAACGATGGTGGTGAATCCTGGCACGACTATGCGAACAACCCCGTCGCCAATCCGACAAAGGGTGCTGATCCGCGTGACCCGTGTGTCTTTAGGCATGAACCGACGAAGAAATGGATCCTGGCGATTTATGAGCACGGTACAACGTTTTACGGATCGACGGACTTGATCGCCTGGAAGAAACTGAGCAATATCAAATTTGGCTTTGAGTGTCCTGACGTGTATGAACTGCCGCTCGATGGTGACAAAAACAAGAGCAAGTGGATCCTCCAGGATGCCAACGGCTCATACCTGGTCGGTCATTTTGACGGTGTCAAGTTTACACCCCAGCAAGAAAAGATGATCATGGACGTCGGTCCCGATTTCTATGCGGCCCAAACCTTCTTTGGCCCGAAGATGCCCACCGACAAACTGATACAGATCGCGTGGAACGACCACTGGAACGGCGGGATCGGCGAAAAACCCTGGGAGCGAAACGCCACGTTTCCCGTTGAGCTTGGCCTGGTATCTTACGACGGTAAAATGCGGTTAACCCGGACCCCGATCCCGGCGATCAAAAAACTTTACAAAAATACGCAGAAGTGGACCAACAAAACGATCCATACCTCTGACAAGGGCAAGAACATCCTCCAGGATGTCGCTTCCAAGGCGTTTGACCTGGCCGTACAGTTCGATCTTAATGGCGCAACGGCCCGGGGATTCGATTTCAAGATCGCCAACAAGACGATTCACTATGATATCGCCAAACAGAAACTGATGGGCAAGCGTCTCAAACCGGACAGCAATAACAGGCTGAAGCTTCGGATGCTGATCGATTGGGGGCAACTGGAAGTTTTTGCCGCCGGCGGTGTCTTTTCCTATAGTCAGCAGTTTGCCTTTACACCAGAGGACAGCAGCCTTGGCCTTTCTGCCAATGGCGGCGAGGTCCAGCTCATCTCGATGGAGCTGAATGAGGTGGCACGCACCTGGCCGAATATGAAAAAACATAAACCCAAAAAGCCAAATATTCTCGTCCTGATCTCTGACGATCAGCGATGGGACCAGTTGAGTTGCGCGGATAATCCGATCATCCCGGAGTTGAAGACCCCACATATGGATAAGCTGGCTCGTAATGGTGTTTATTTCAGGAACGCCTGTGTGACAACCCCCATTTGCGCGGTGTCGCGGGCGAGTATTATGACCGGGATGTATGCCAGCACCCATGGGATGAACCATTTCAGGACGCCGATCGCGGCGGAGGTTTTAAGTAAGAGTTATCCGGCGTTATTGCATGATAACGGCTACCGGACCGGGCTCCTGGGTAAATGGGGCATGGGAACCGAGGGCACCGAAAAGGTGTTTGACGTGTTTAATGCATGGATGACACAGGGGAAATATTTTCATGATACCGATAAGGGAAAGGTCCACAATGCCGAATGGCTGGCGAGACGGACCAGGGAATTCCTTGAATCCAGCACTCCGGATAAGCCCTTTTGCCTGACGGTATGCTACAAATCACCGCACCATCCGTATCAGCCGGATGATCGGGATAAAACGCTGTTCGATGACGTGGTTATTCCCAAAAGAAAAACTGATACACCGGAAGGGTATCAGGTGGTCAAGTCTGATATGATGGAAAAATCATTGAACCGCTGGTGCTATTTTGATGAGCGGAAAGATGAGGCGACCAAAGACGATTTTGAGAAGAATTTTCTGCGTTGTGTCAAAAGTTTAGACCGATCAATAGGTCAGATCATGCAGACCCTTGAAGATCTGAACCTGGATGAAAATACCGTCGTTATTTACCTTTCAGATAACGGTTATTTATGGGGTGAGCATGGCCTGGGCGGCAAGTGGCTGTTGTATGAAGAATCCATTCGGGTTCCAATCATTATTCGTGGGCCGGGCAACCCCGAGACGATACGTGGCGTAAAACTGGACAGCCTTGCATTGAATATTGATATTGCCCCGACCATACTGGATATTGCCGGTATCGCGATTCCTTCTGAGATGGATGGCGTGAGTTTATATCCAGCCCTCAAAGGGAACAATGGCCCGGCCAGGAAAGATTTTTTCATGGAACATGTTGATATTATCAAGGTCAGCACCCCCATCCCCGACAGCATGGGGGTGCGGTCGAAAGAATGGAAGTATATCCGCTATGTCAATGTAGAACCTGAAATAGAAGAGTTGTATCACATTAAAACCGATCCAACCGAATCACACAACCTGGCCAATGATCCGAAATATGCTGAAATCAAAAAACAATTACGGCATAGGTATGACACCTATCTCCGTACGCTGAAAAATTGATCGAATCAACATCTGACACGAAAGAATAAAAATGAAAATGAGAACTCTCACCCTTTTGATCCTTCTCGGGGCCGCCGCGCTCCAGGGGGCGGACAAACCAAATGTCATTCTATTTTTCACCGACGACCAGGGCACACTTGATGTCAATTGCTATGGCTCGACGGATCTTTATACGCCGAATATGGACATGCTGGCGAAGAGGGGTGTGCGGTTTACGCAGGCTTATGCCCATACGGTCTGCTGTCCGGCCAGGGCAATGCTGATGACCGGGCGGCATCCGCAACGCGGAAACGTGAATAACTGGACGCAGGGAAATGCCAAGGGTCCGAAGGGGCGGAATATGTTCCTTGAGGAGATCACACTGGCCGAAGTGCTTAAGGGGGCTGGTTACAAAACCGCGTTGTTTGGCAAGTGGCATTTGGGGGCTGATTTAGACCATGGCCCGACGAAGCAGGGATTTGATGAATTCTTTGGCCTGCGGGGCGGCTTTATTCATAATTATAATCATTACTTCCTTCATGGCACCGGATTTCACGATCTTTACGAGGGCACAAAAGAGGTTTTTGCCCGGGGAGAATATTTTCCGGACATGGTCACCGAGCGGGCGATCCAGTTTATCGACAAAAACAAAAAGAACCCGTTTTTCATGTATGTTGCTTTCAATGTTCCGCATTACCCCGAACAG
>JAIPFO010000244.1 GCA_021736565.1 Phycisphaerae bacterium
CTATGTAGGTGAGTGTACAGAATAAAAAAGATTTTAATGGGGCCTGCGGTGTCTTCCAAGCAATGTGCCGGTTGGATCCACCGTGAACAGCTTGCTGTCCATCTGGCCATCAATCTTGATAACCTCCGTCAGAGATTTCAACGTCTTACTCTCCTGGTTCGATTTCCAATACTGCTTCACTTCGTATAGGATCGGAGTACTACGCTCAGAAACTTTCTTATCGACGATATATTCAAAAATTCTCATCGTATCGACAAAAGAATTTTCAGAAGTCACTTTATAGCATTTTTCACCCTTATAGGTCACATCTTCAGTTCGAACAACCTTGCTTTCCTCAATCAATTCCCGTGAAAAAGTAGGACTGTCACTATCCTGACACAACTGGCCAAAATCGCCAAGTTCGTTGAGAAATATAGTTTCAATACCCGGGCCGTCAGAAATTTTCAATTTTTGTGTTGCCGGATTATATTCATAGCGATGCTTCCCATCAAAACTGTAAATCACGCCCGTATTCATTTCCATACGATAGTTACCCGGACGCTGCCACCATATTTCCATACTGCTCTGGCCGTGGGGCCTGTTGGGATGCGTGGTATAGACATAATGAATCGTCTGGACCTGATCAATACTGTCAATCGTCCTGGCCCAGGCCATCTGGGCGGTATCGACTGGGGTGGAATTCATTACCATAGTAACCCCAACCACCAGGGCCAATACCGCGGCGATCGCGGCCGCGGAACGAATTACACCTATAAAACGACTATTTAAGGCAAAGGAATTTGTACGTCTTTGCTTCAATGTCATAGACCTGTCAGGATTACAGACGGTTTCCGGCAGACGGGCCATCAGTTCTGACCGGAGTCTGTCATGGTCCTCACTCAACCGACTGTAATGCGCTGACAGGTCAGTTTTCAAGGAGAGAAAACAGGTTTCAAAATTGTTAATGTTACTTTTCATTCTTTTCCTGTTGGGCCTTAATGAACTTTTCGACTTTTTCTCTGGCTTTCTCAAGCAATCGATAGAGTCCACTTCGGGATATTCCAAGTAATGCCTGGGTTCTTTTGGCGTCCTGACCTTCAAGATAATATATCTGCAAGGCCATACGCTCTTGTTCGTTCAATTGCCCCAGGGCTTCATGGAGATCAGCTAGCTGATCCGTTTCCTTATTATTGTCTTGGACATCAGGTTCTGGTGGGTCAAGGCCAACCAGCACATGCCGGTCACGAAACTTGCCCCGACGAAATTCCCGGCATATATTACGGCTGATACTCACCAGCCAACCGCCGAATTTCTCCGGTTCCTTCAACGTATTCAATTTTTCATAGGCCCGGATAAACACTTCCTGAGCCAAATCTTGCGCCTGCGAATAATCGCCTGTCGTATCGTGACATATCACACGAACCAAGCGGGCGTATCTGTCATAAAGCTGACCATACGCTTCTTTGTCGCCTTTCAATGTCGATTGGACCAGCTGACCATCCGAATCGCTCAAAATGCCACCCCCAAGTCCAATTTGACGGTATCATGCGAACAATCGGACGGAACCATACGGTCCGTCACCCTACTAGTGGCCGACCATAGCCAAATTGTCCCAGATAAAATGGGTATTCTTGCTCTTTTTTTTATAAAAATGGTCATATTTGTGAAATTTTGGGGATTATTTGTATATTTAATCTAGATTCCTGCGGTAAAAGTCAATTGTGATTCTCACGTCAAAAATCGTTTTTCTATTTCATTTCACTCTTTTAAATGCGAAAAACGGGCTTCAAACCCGAGAACGCCGGGATAAACGCTGGCGACAATGTATGCCAGTACACATTTATCGGCAAATTATTATGGGAAAAACAATCAAAACATGCCACACCAAATATGGACAGCCCGAACTTGTTGGCAGCCATAAATATTTTAAAGCATTGATCCTGACTACGAATCCATGCTTTTACTTCTAAATAATGACTTTTGAAAGGACCATCATTAATGTTGATAAAATCACCATTTAACGTTAATATATCCTTTCTGACGCCGGATGTTACCGACGCCATCATGACGATACATTCTATTTACCCTGGAGGGTGATAAAGCTATAAAAGAGACAGCATTACTTGTACATGTTATTCTTCCGGGCGATCCGGTTGATTCTAAAGAATCACTTTCTGAACTGGAATCCCTTGCCAAGGCCGCCGATGTTGAGGTGATGGGCAATATTCGTCAGAAGCGAAACAAAGTCAATTCCTCCTTATATATCGGCAAGGGCAAGGCCGAGCTGATCGCGGAGATCGCCCATGAGAAAAAAGTCGACGTGGTCATTTTCGACAACGACCTCTCACCGGCCCAGATCCGTGAGCTGGAAAAGATCATTGAGGTCAAAATCATCGACCGGAGCGAGCTGATTCTCGACATTTTTGCCACCCGCGCCAGCTCCGCAGAAGCACGAATGCAGGTCGAACTGGCCCAGTTGGAATATACTTATCCCCGCCTCACTCGAATGTGGTCCCATCTGGACACCGTTGCCGGCAGTGCCGCAACCGGAGGTGTTGGTACGCGGGGCACCGGCGAAAGCCAGCTCGAAATCGACCGCCGACTGGTCCATAAACGCGTTGCCGCATTGTCCCGGCAGATCAAAGAGATTGATAAACGCAAAACCCGCCAGGTCAAAGCCCGTGATAAACATTTCACCGTCTCGCTGGTGGGTTATACCAATGCCGGCAAAAGTACACTGATGAATACGCTTACGGGCTCGGAAAACTTTGCGGCCGATCAGCTCTTTGCCACACTGGACACTAAAACCCAGCGATGGAACCTTTCACAGGAACATTATGCACTGCTCAGCGACACCGTCGGATTTGTCCGTAACCTGCCCCATCATCTGGTCGCCTCATTTCGGGCAACATTGGAAGAAGCGATTCATGCCGACTTGCTCCTGCACGTCGTTGATATTGCCCATCCCCAGGTGGAGTTGCAACTCAAAGCCGTCAATACCGTCTTGAAAGAATTAGGCTGCGACCAGAAGGATATCATTCTGGTCATGAACAAGATAGACAAGCCCGGCAGCATCTCACGCAGTGAAACATTCCAGGCCATTCACCCCGACGCCGTGGCGGTTTCATCCCGTACCGGTTCGGGCGTAAACAACCTGATCGATGCGGTCCTGACCCGCATTACCGGCGATAACTTACATTTACGAGTCACCGGAAATATCTCCGACGGCCGAATCTCCCACTACCTCCGCGCCCACGGCACGATTCTCAAGGAAGATTACAGCGACACTCATGTAACCATCGAAGCACAGCTCGGCCAACGCCAACTCCCCGGCCTCAAACAACTGAAACCGGAATCCTGCGAAATCATCACCCCAACAAAAGCGTAGAATGACCGGCTCATTAGTAACAATTTAACGCCGGAAAATCACCTATCTTTCCATAAATGTCACCAGAAGGCATTTCGTTCCCACCAGCCCGTATGAAATACAGCGGTGGCAAACATCCGGACGCCAATGCTCCCTGGCCGACTATTCCTGACGGCAGTGGAGATTTTCTGCCCCGAAAGGGCCCTGAAAACAACGGTTACGACATGATTAACTGGCTAAGTGGAACACCTGACCCCGACCAATAGGCTGTGTCATAACTGGGCTGATGGCCAGAACGCCCCGAATGCAGGGAAATACCAATTTTTTATGTATATTATCTATTTTTTGTTGGAAATGGACTTTTAATATGACGAAGAGAATGAAATAGCGTAAAATAAATTAGTAAATTAGGTCCTCACGTCAAAAGGCGATTTTCATCTAAAAAATCGGCCTTTAAGATACGGGAAATGGTCTTCAAATCCCGACGCGCCGGGAATGACGCTGGCGTCAAATTAGGAGAACATTAATGCCAGGCTTTAATGTTAAAAAAACCTTGTTGTTTGTATTGCTTTCAACTATGCTTTTGGCATGCCCAGCCACGGCAGATACCCTGGTGGGTGATTTGAACGCCAGTGGTGAAGTGAATATAGAGGATCTGTTGATTTTGGTTGGACAGTGGTTGGACGGCCCAGATTGCACCAGTCATCCTGCCGATTGCGCGGATTTGATCGGTAATGACAGCGTCAACTTAGCAGATTTCGGACTAATAAGCAAAAACTGGCTGAAGCAAGGTGACCCGCCTGTGCCCAACCTGAAGATCAATGAGTTCATGTCAAGCAATTACAGCACCATCGATAACGATGAAGGTGATTTTGACGATTGGATCGAGATATACAACGCCGGAGATGAAGCTATTGATGTTGGCGGCATGTACCTGACCGATAATTTGTCCGATCCAATGAAATGGCAGATTCCAGGCGATTCTCCAAACGAAACGACTATCGGTTCACATGACTATCTTTTAATCTGGGCCGACGGCCAGCCGGATGAAGGGCCATTGCATGTGGATTTTCAGCTTGAGAATACCGGCGAGGAGATTGGTCTGTTCGCCAGTAACGGCAGTACTCTGCTCGACAGTGTCGTCTATGGTCAGCAGGTAACCGACATTTCTTTTGGGCGCTATCCCAATGCCGATAATTACTGGCACTTCTATGGTAGTCCTACTCCGGGGAAGGAAAATACAGGTATAGATTATCTGGGGTTGGTGGCTCAGCCGGAATTCAGTGTCCGCCGTGGCTTTTATCAAGACGAATTTGATGTGACTATCACCTGCCCGACAGAAGGTTCCAATATACGTTATACACTAAACGGTAGCGTCCCGACTCCTCTCAACGGAATGGATTATATTCCAGGCGAAGGCGTCCGCATTGACAGTACGACTTGCCTGAGAGCTGGGGCATTTAAAACCGATTGGCTTCCCGGCAATGTAGATACACATACCTACATCTTTGTCAGTGATGTGATTTCCCAGTCGCCCAATGGAGAGAAACCTGGGGTAGAATGGCCCAATGCCGGCACGAGTACTAACGGCCAGTTAATGGATTACGGCATGGATCCCGACATAGTGAACGATGACCCAAGATACATTGATTTGGTTGACGATGCGTTGCTCACGATACCGACATTTTCGTTAGTGACAGACTTGGATAATTTGTTCGATGCTTCGACAGGTATTTATGTCAATGCTATGGAAGACGGCAGTCAATGGGAACGTTCAACCTCGTTAGAGCTTATCAATCCCGACGGTAGCAAAGGATTCCAGATTGACGCAGGACTGCGCATCCGCGGAGGCTCCAGCCGCAATGACAATAGTCCAAAACACTCCTTTCGTCTTTTATTCCGTTCGATCTATGGTGCAGGAACACTCAACTATCCGCTCTTTGAAGACGAAGGCGCCGATGAATTCGATAAAATAGACCTGCGCACCAGCCAGAACTATTCCTGGGCCAAGGATGGCAACTCGGGTAACACCATGCTCCAGGATGTCTTTTCCAGGGATACCCAAAAAGCCATGGGACAACACTATACCAGGAGTCGCTATTAGCACCTCTATATCAACGGCCAATACTGGGGCATTTACCAGACCCAGGAACGTTCCGAGGCCGCCTATGCCGAGACCTATCTGGGCGGGAAGAGTTCGGAATACGACGTGGTCAAGAATGACAATGGTTTTTACACACCCATTGTGGCCACCGACGGCAATCTGGACGCTTATAAGGATTTGTACGATCTGACGATGCTGGGCTTTGCAGACAACGCGGTCTATCTCCAGGCGCAGGGACTGAATCCCGACGGCACGAAAAATCCGACCTTCCCCAAACTGCTGGACGTGGACAATCTCATCGATTATGAGTTGATCGATTACTTTGTGCGGGAAAATGACGGACCGGGCGGACCGACACCCAATAATGTATGGGGCATCTATAACCGGGTTAATCCCGATGGTTTCAAGTGGTTCCAGCACGACTCGGAACACACGATGTTCTTCGGCAGTGATGGCGTTTTCGACTTTACGACCAAGGGCGCACAGTGGGGGTTTTTCAATCCGACCTGGCTACACGAACAATTGATCATCAATAACCAAGAGTATCGCATGGCCTTTGCCGACCGGGACCACAAGCACCTCTTCAATCAGGGGGCGCTTACGCCCAAGGCCAACCTCGCCCGCATGAAGTATCGCGCCGAACAGATCGACCAGGCTATCAT
>JAIPFO010000245.1 GCA_021736565.1 Phycisphaerae bacterium
ATCGGATGATGATGGTCTTGTCGTCGGCGTTCTGGGCATATTTAACGGCATTATCGATCAAATTGATGAGTATCTGCATGACGGCGTCTTTATCATAAGCTACCGGATCGATCGGGGCCAGGTCTGTCTGAATCGAAAAACCGGCCCGTTGGACGTAATGGCTCATTGATTCGGTGATATCGACGATACTCTGGTTGATATCACCGACCTGGAAGTTGAATTTCTTGCGTTTTTTCTGGATACGTGAGAAGTCCAGGACATTTTCGATCAAACGACTGAGCCTTTCGGTCTCCTGCCGCATGTTCTGGTAGTATTCTTTGCGTTTTTCCTCGGTTTTGACCCAGTTTTTCTCGAGCATTTCTGTGAACATGCGAATAGAGGTCAGGGGGGTGCGCAATTCATGTGAAACGGCTGAAATGAAATCATCCTTTTTGCGGGCCAGTTTGACCTGGGCGGTCATGTTTCGCCAGACGCTAAGAATACCAAGCATCACTGCTAATGAAACGACAGTGATGATGCTAAAATACCAATATCGCTGCTTATTGATTGTATTGGTGATATCTAAAGGGTTGGTGTCCTTGAGATGAAGGAAGAGGTTGCCAAAGCCGAAATCCAGAATGGCGGTGTAAATTACGTCTGGGTTTTCCGTTTGCGAGAGTTCAAAGTCCATATTATGGCGAATGAGCATTTTGGCCGACTGGCGAACGGTTTCGACCAGGCGATTCTCATCAAGCTGGAAACCCTGTATGAAGTGGTCATTTTCAACCTGAACATGGCGGAGCAGGAAAATCTGGCCGTCAAAAAGGGTGTTTTTACCATTTGACTCGTGTGAAACAAGCAACGGCACAAAAGGTTCAATACGGATCTGCACCAGGTCGTTTAATGATTGGGGGGATTGAGCGGCATCAATGAGGTGGAAATTATTTTTAATTTTTTCAGTGACCGCCTGGATCGCATTTTGATAAAAACTGGCCGATGGTTCAGGGTTCGGAGCGGAAGTTTTCGTTGGTTCGCTTATGGTCTGAGATTTATTGACCATGCCCATGCCTGTCTGGTAGTCGTTATCGCGGTTTTTAACTTGTTCAGCTTGTTGACTGTCCTGGATTTGGCGGATAGCCCTGGAAGGCGATCGGGCCTCGGCTTCGATGGTCTGGGTTTGATCAAATGGCTGGTTTTCTGACTGGTCATGAACCCTGATGATGTTTTGGCGACGAGGGCTGGCATTAGCGGCAGGGGGGGGGATATAGGCCCGCTGTTGGGTATAGATCTGGGGTTGCTGTTCTTTTTGTTGCAGGCTGGAGATGGAGAAATTCGCTTTGCGGTTATAGCCTGCCTTGCCCTCTTGATCTTTTGATGTGGGTTCAATGGTTATAGAAGGTGCATTTTCCTTCTTTTTAGTATTGGCGTCAAATTTTTGATTCGTTGAATTAGCAAAGGCATTTTTGTTGGAAATTAACACGTCCTGGTTCAGTTCCAGCTTGGCGACCTTGCCATTATCCGGCTTGAGCAGCGGGATGAGATTATCGCGTATATTTGTGAAGTATATATCCGCCCTGGAAATGTCAGTCGTTCTTTTCTTGTTCTGAATTTCATTATTGTAATATGGAGCGGAGATATTGCTGTTGGTATCGAGCTGGAAGTGACCGAATGCCAGGCCGTTCCTCATGGACTTACCGATTGGCGAGAGGTAGTTCAAGGTGTTGGGTTTGTCATTTGCTATGGCGTCGTCATTGGGGATGAAGTAATCCTGATAATCGGTGAAAGGGCGATCCTGTTCGGTTTTCATGAACCTATCGAGCTTCTGCATGACGTCCAGTCGAATTTGTCGACCCACTTCAGCGAATTCAGCATTACGTTTATCTTCCAGGCCCTGGGCGAGCATATTGATCGCATGGTCTCCGAGCCAGGTCAGCCCGATCAGGGCGGAGAGGAAGATAAGTGTTAATATGGTAAGTCGGGTGTACATTTAATTTGTTGTCCATTATTGACGCGAGGGTGCATGTTGGCGCCAGCGTCATAAGTGTTTTGAGAGTGGATTTACATCCTCTTACAGGCCGATATATCGCTCGGAAAGTGATTTTTGACGTGGACATCCATGTTAAGCCTCTGCTTCTTCATAATAGATGTAACCTGCCCCGCGAACGGTCTTTATGATTTTGGGTTCGGCGGAGTTGGCTTCAATTTTACCGCGTAATTTGGCGATATGCATGTCAATCGTTCGGGTGCCCAGTTCGGTAAGGATATCGTCCCATACCTTTTCAAACAGCTCTTTTCGGCTAATGATTCGGTTGGGGTTTGCGGCGAAATACTGGATGATTTGCCCTTCCCGCCTGGAGATATCTTTTTTGGCTGTTTGATTTTGAATAGTCAGGGAGTCGAGGTGGACCTGCCATTTATCGAAATAAAAGGTTTGGCTCACCTTGCGTGCCGGGTCGATACGTCGGAGAACGGCCTGGATGCGGGCCAGGAGTTCTTCGAGTGAAAAAGGTTTGGTAATGTAGTCATCGGAACCGAGGTTGAGCCCGTTGACCTTTTCATTCTCCTGACCTTTGGCGGTGAGCATAATAATCGGGGTTTGGAGGCCATTACGCCGCCATTGAGTACACAGTTGCTCGCCACTGATTATTGGTAACATTAAATCCAGCAGTATCAGGTCGAAGCGTTTGGCGGCGACCATTTCGTCTGCCTCGTGGCCGTCAGCGGCTTCTGAGACCAGGAAATTGTGGAATTCGAGGAAATCTTTGAGGCCGGTGCGTATTTTGGGTTCATCTTCGACTATCAGGATGTATGTTTGATTTTCCATAAATAAAAAAGTCTTCTTCTTTAAACCAGGTTATTACACTATCACTGCTATAGTATAGGTTTTTTTGGGGGTTAACTCATGTAAATTGTATGTAAAAAGCGTAAAAAACGACTTTTTTGGCCCTAATGTCCTAATATTATTTGAAGTATTGCTTTTGGAGTTCAGTCGCCCTTTCCAGGGGTGGAGCTTGACGCGGGCGTCATAACTATAATTAAAGTGCGTTTTTTAAACCCTGAAGTCGGGCCTACCTTTTTTTGGTCTACTTTTGAGGTGGGTGTCAATTATTGATGCTCGAAGGGTAAAAAATAATATAGTTAACTTTTGTCGATTATGACAATAATAAGGATTATATAAAGTAAATAAGCCTTGACAATTATTCTAGTGGTGGTTATTTTGCGGTCGTAATGATCATGATGTTAATAAAGACGCCCGCGTCAAACGTATTTTGAAGTGTTGGAATGGGCTCTTGATTGGCATTTTCAGGTGTCAAAATTGACTTTTGGCGCAATTATAAGTGAAATCATCAGGCAAAATGATTACGTTGAAGAAAACTACCAAGAAAACCGATGAAAAGAATGAAGACCGCCAGTCGATGCGATGGCTGGGTTATGGCGTGGAATTTATCGGCGTGCTGGGTATTTTTACCTATATGGGGTATATGGCCGATGAGAAATTCAAAACGACCCCATGGCTGATGCTTACCGGTTTGCTGGTGAGTTTTATTGGCATGATCTATTTACTGATCAAAGAGACCAAAGACTGGCAATAATGACGCCGAGACGTCTGAGGTCTTTTTGGCGCCTTTTTTCACATCTTAAAAGGGTGATTTTAAATACGAAAATCAACTTTTGACCTTGGAATTACCATTAAATATAGCGATTATTTTGATTTTGACAGATAACGATAACAATTTAGTTGGCCGATGGGAACTGGCGAAGTTGGCGGGGCAAGCGATCCTGGTGGTCAGCGTGACGGGTCTGATCGTTTTTTTTGCCGCGGGTCCATGGATCGATGAGTCGCCCGGAGCGGTCAAGGCGTTAGTGACCTCGGGGGTGATCTGTTTGATGGCGGCCCTGGTCAGTATGGTCCCCCTGGCGATCGCCCATCAGCGACGGGCGGATTGGCTGCCCCAGGCGTGTCTGGGGGGCACGACGATTCGGCTTTTGTTGACGTTGACGGTCAGCATGATATTTTTCACAGCGGTGATGGAAGAAAAGGTAGAGAATTTTTTTGCGATCGTAACTGTCTGTTTTTACCTGACGTTACTGATGTGGGAAACATTTACAGCAATAAAATTTGCAAAAAGACTTTACAAAACCCGTTTAAGTTGCTAACTTCTAAAAATTACTATGCTTATGACAACAAATATACTAGCTGCAGATAACCCGCTTAGCCATGTCGTCCAGCATCCATTGTTTCCTATAGGCGATACGTTCGTCTTTAGTAGTCACATGTTGATGATGCTGGTGGCGGGTGTCCTCATGGTGATTATTTTTCCGATGGTTGCCCGTCAGAAGACGATGGTGCCGACGGGTTTGCGGAATTTTTTTGAGAGTATCTGTGTTTTTATTCGCGAAGAAGTTGCCCGTCCGGCCTTGGGTGATAATACGGATCGTTTTATCAAGTATATCTGGACGACATTTTTCTTTATTTTGTTTTGCAATCTTCTGGGGATGATACCTACCGGGAGCATCATGTACCTGGCTTCCGGCTTTAAAGTTGAGCCGTTAAAGTACCTGGGTGGTACGGCGACGGCCAATATCTGGGTGACCGGGGCCCTGGCGGGTCTGGCCTTTGTGATGACGCACGTATCCGGGATCATTCAGCAGGGGCCTTGGGCGTACATCAAAAACTTTATTCCGCATGTTCCCTGGCCGATGATACCGGTGATGTATGTTCTGGAGGCGATAGGTGCCCTGGTCAAGCCGTTTGCGTTGGCCTTGCGTTTATTTGCGAATATGCTGGCGGGGCATACGGTATTGGGGGCGTTGATCATCATCGCGATGGCCTCTCAGAGTTATACTATAAGTGTCGTCACGCTGTTTGGCTGTGCGGCCTTGAGTTTGCTGGAGTTGTTTGTGGCGTTTTTACAGGCCTATATTTTCACATTTTTAATGACGATGTTTATCGCTTCGGCGGTGCATCCGGAACATTAGGAGCGTTAAGGCACATCGCATTGACCGGCATGGCGCGACGCCGTGCCCACGTTCATGGGCAGGGCCCATCCTGCATAAAGTTTATGAGCAATCGTTTAGATTGTTTTAATATCAAATTGTTGTTTTTTACCTGTTTTATTAATTTAATTGTAACGGAGTAACTTAATATGGAATGTATGTTGTTGGCAGAAGCCACCATTGGTGTTGGTTTGGCGATTATGGGTGTTGCGTTGGGTTGTGGCCTGGTCGTTATTGGCGCAGCCCGAGGGATCGGTATGATTGCCGGTAACGCGGTTGAAAGTATAGCTCGTCAGCCGGAAGCGGGCGGTCGAATTTTCACGAGTATGATCATCGCGGCGGCCCTGATCGAAGGTTTTACCTTTTTCGCTATCGTGGTATGTATGATGGGCCTTCCCAAGTAAGGTTGTCTTATCGATCCTTTTGGAACGCCTGCCCCTTGCTGAATAGGGTTACCTTGTCGTGACCTGACAATCACACGAAGGCCTATTGCAGATAAAGCCGGGGGATATACCCGAACGGGTATAAGGGCAGAATAATAAATAATGGTTAGATAAGGAGAAGGCCCATGCTACGGCACGCCTTAACATATCTCATAAGTGCTTTTTTGATTCACGCAGTCCCTGCTATTGCTCTGGCGTCTGAGGCGTCCGGCGAGGGTGGGGAACATGTCCCCAGTATTTTTGATGGGGGTCCCTTTGAGACGATATTCGCGGTGGTCTTATTCATCGTGATCTTTCTGATACTGCGCAAATGGGCCTGGGGTCCGATTTTGTCGGGTTTGCAGAAACGAGAAGAGTACATTCGTCAATCGATCGAGGACGCGGACAAGGCCAAAGCGGATGCCGAAGTGTCATTGAAAGATTACCAGGAGAAGCTGGCCCAGTCGCAGCAGGAAGCTCGGGACATTCTGGAGAAGGGTCGTGCGGATGCCAATAAGCTGGCGGATGAGCTGAAGAAGAACGCCCAGGAAGAAGCGGGTAACATTCGCATCCAGACTCAGCGGGATATCGAGCAGGCCAAGAAGCAGGCGATCGCTGAGATTCATGAGCAGGTGGCGGTCCTGGCGACCGAGTTGGCCGGTAAGATCATCGGCAAGACCCTCACCCTGGAGGATCAG
>JAIPFO010000246.1 GCA_021736565.1 Phycisphaerae bacterium
ACCGATCTGCTCATTAATCAAAGCGATATTACTATCGAGCCGCTGAATTTCCAACACGGATATCTTTCTATCGGTATCTGTCAAGGCCGTATCACGTTTGACCTCTTCCTGGTTGCGGGCCAGTTGTAGCGATGCCAATTCCGTTCGCAGGTCCAGGGCATCCAGCCGGGCAATAACATCACCGGCGTTAACATTCCCGTCAGCTTTTAGTATCTGCTCTATTTTTACATCCATCAGCGACGATTCAATCCGTCGAAGATTCTTGGGCATAAGCTCACATGTACAATGAATCTGGACCGTCCATGGTAGAAAACACAGCACCGCCGCTACCGTCACCAAAAGAACAATTGCGATTTGCCATTTCCGCTTTGTTTTAGGTTCGTGCGATGCTTTTTTGATCCGGGCCAATGGCCGCATGATCGGCAAGGCTGCCACATCCAAGGCGTTGGCCAAAGCTGTCGCGCCGTGGGTCGCCACCGCAGAGATCACACCGCCCAGATTTGCGGTCGATTGCTCATCAAATCCCTCTGCGATCAAAACACCCAGATACGTCTCGTTATGCATGATCGGCTGCAAGTACACCTGGTCCAACTGACTGACATTAAAGTAATCGGTCAGCAGGATCGTTAACTTATCCTCTTCCGGCAGTTCAGCCAACTGCCCGCGAGAGGCTACAATCGGCTTTTTAAGCTCAAGGCAATGCTTACTGAGCTTCTCAGCGGCCTGCATCAAAACCGCCCGTCGGTCGGGTTTGTCAATTCCACTGACCGCACGCAAGCCACGTTTTATCTTCGGATTGACCCAGATGATCACCCGGTCACAATCAATCGTGTCCCGCCCCTGGTTGGCGATCTGGTAGACCACTTTCTCAGGTTCGAGCGAATTATGGACACTCTCAGCATATTGTAACAATTTTGTCAGGGCCTTGCGGTCATCATCCAGAACCGTTGCCCGGCGATGTGCCAGAAACACCTCCGCCGCCTCAGAGGCCTGATCCAGCAGCCCCACCATCGGGCGTACATTCTGATCGTCAAGATTCGCCGGCCCGATCAACTGGACCAGCATCGCCACCTTATTGGCTGCCATTAACGGCTTAAAAAATAACGGATGGGGACACTGATTGGTCACATTTTTCCCGTTCCCGTCACCCTGCAAACCGGGTAAGACCAGTGTTTTTTCTTCCTTAACGGTACGTCCAATGGCTTCCACGATCAGACGCTGCTGGTCCGGCTCTTTGATACCACAAAGTTCCAGATTCAAATGACAGTAGCATTGGGGGCCCTGCTCCGGCTGAAGCACCCAGATCGCCCCCCCCTCCGAGCCAGTAACCGCTATCGTTAACTGCAGAAAATTCGCAAAAAACTGAGGTGGCTCCAGGTTTGAAGAGGGTAATTTGGCTATTTTCGCCATTATTTCCGCTAATTGTTGAGTATGACTTTCCGCCACAGTCGGCCCTCATCCCCCCAGGAATGATTATTTTCGTATTTTTATTACGATTACGGCATTTAATGTCTTTTTTTATGTTAAAAATCGGTCTGTAAGGCCGCAAAAAAGGCGTTCAAAAAACTTATGACACTCGCATCACTTATTTATCACAACACGATATTTATGACACCGGGATCAACAATGCCGCCCATGTGAACAAGCACTGCCTGCGAGTAAAAACGTCAATTCGGCATCAGAATCAACACTTCAAAAATTTCATGCCCCCTAGTCATCCAGGCTGCGATACCGTTCCAGAAGCTTCAAGAGCGTTTTCATATCCTCCGGCAGCTCCGCCTTAAAGCACACCTTCTCGCCGCTGATGGGATGGCGAATGGTCAACTCCGCGGCGTGCAATGCCTGACGGGTGATCAGATGTTCTCCGGGCTTAAATTCACCGCCCGGTTCATCAGCGGTCGGCCACGCCTGCCCCTCTGTGATCTGTTCCATCGTCATCATCTTCCCGCCGTACATATCATCGGCTACGATCGGGTGCTTAATGGTACTCATATGAACACGCAACTGGTGGGTCCGCCCGGTTTTTGGCAATAACCGCATTAGTGCATAACCATTAAACTGCTTCTCAACATGATAGACTGTTGTCGATGGCTTACCAATATCAGGCCTCACCGCATATTTTTCTCGAATTTTCGGATGACGCCCTAACGGCAAATCAATGAGATCGGCATCCAGCTCCAACGTCCCATGCACAATGGCCACATAGGCCTTCTGGGTGAGTCGATGTTCAAATTGATGAGCCACTCGCCAATGGGCGGTATCGGTTTTGGCCACCAGAATAACCCCCGTCGTATTGCGATCGAGGCGATGCACAATTCCAGGGCGAAATTCACTATTCACCGTTGACAACGAATTACTGTAATAAACCAGGCCATTGACCAGGGTCCCGCCCCTGTTCCCCCGGGCGGGGTGAACGATCAGGTTCGCCTGCTTGTTAATGACCAGAATATGTTCATCTTCGAAAATAATGTCCAGCGGGATATCTTCTGGTGGGATCTCATTGGTCGGCAACGGCGGTAAGACCAGATCAACATGGTCCCCTGGCATTAACTGGTAACTGCATTTAACCGCCCCACCATTCACGGTAATCCCCTTCTCCTTGATCAAACGCTGAATCATCGTCCGTGAAAAATCAGGGAATCGATGCTGTAAGTATTTGTCAATACGACGATTAGGCAACAAGCGACGAATTCGTAAACTCGCCCGCTGAGCCCCATCTTCTTCCAGAGATACTTCTTCTTCAATATCTTCGTTATCTGTTTTTTCTGTCAATATTTTATTATCGTTCCAAAGGTTATGATTGACGCCAGGGTCATAAGTATTATGCAGCCCGTTTTTCGCATTTTAAAGGGCGATTTGGGCGATGCACAACGACTTCTGACATGGGAGTCATGATTAAGTCAGGCCAGGTAAGGTTTCTGTCAAAACCGGAATTCCCTGATATTTTCTTGGATAGGGACAAGAAATAATACGTTTCTTGACGCCATCGCATCGGTATTTTTAACGCCCATTTTCCGCATCATTAAGGGTGATGATTAAGACGATAATTAATTTTTGACGCTGAAATCCTTCTTTCGCACTATTCAGTGCCCTGATTCCTTTTTCAGGAGGGCATTCAAAGGTCACCCATAGTCTTATTCAGGAGTTTTTTCTTCTTCAGCAGGAGAGTCGGTTGCATCCTCATTCGCTGTGGCGTCTGGTTGACTCTCAGTATTTTCGACCGCCTTGATAACTGGCGGGGCAGCAGAAAATACTATCACCTCATTGATATCCTCTAACTGTTCAAGTCGTTTTTGGGCCTGAGTCGGATAGATCGTACCGGCAAACTGACTGGCCTTATCAGCAATAATGGCCTGATAAATCTCTTTCGCCTTGTCCCATTCGCCTTTTTCCTCGGCGATCAGGCCCAAACCGACGGTCGCGGCCCCCACGGCCAGGGCCTCTTTGCTGTAATTACTGATCACCTGCTGGTACAATTCGCGTGCATTCTTACAAATTTCAGCCTTTTCACTGGCCGATAGGTTATCGGTCTTAAAATACAACTGCGAGCGGAACGCCTCGGCCTTCTGCAATGTCGCCATCATATCCACATCGGAACCTGATAATTCGCTCAAATTAGCGATAATATCGGAGGAATTGAATGGCTTCTCGTCAAGCTGCGCTTCGGTGTCCTCCGGACTGCTGGCCAGGCGAGCCTGGTTGGCGGCCTGATATTTCATCATGTCCAGTTGGACGATGGAATTCTGCAGCCCCTCATGACTCGCCATTTTTCGGGAGTCCAGTATCTGAGTCGTCCATAAATACCCCGCAAGCCCGATCAGCACCACCCCCACCACCGTCAAGCCCTGTTGCCAGTGGTCGCGAAAATACTGCATTTCCTTACTAATGGTTTCTTCCAGTTCGTTCGATTTAAGCTTGTGTCGTTCTTCTGCCTTCATAAAAAGTTTGCCTTTCAACTAAAATAATGGACATCTTGCTCCGCATGGACCCTTTTAAATAAAAATAAGACTTACTCGTCAAATTCACATTTAAAATCACGCTTTGAGATGCGGAAAGTGGGCTTCAACAATATTTATGACGCAAGCGTCATAGAATGCCCCACATTAAAAAATGCTATGTAGACTATAATCGGTGATTACAGTCCATAAGTCAAGGTAGTTTACCAGTTTTTTTATTGCCCCCAAAGCCTCAGAGCGTCGACTGGAAAGAAAAAACCGTCCCACAAAAATGCCATAAGCCGTTATAATACTTGCACTTAACGCTTCAATGTCAGATAATCCCGCCCCTGAGATGTCCTGACTCCCAGCCTTTTGAGATCGTCCAGCCATTGAATCTTTTCTTGTTTTCGCCCCTTAATAATACGATTAACACTTATCGGACCAATCCCCGGCACGCGTAAAAGCTCTTCCTTACTGGCCCGATTCACATCGAGCGGAAAGAGTTCCGGATGATGGTCTGCCCAGACCTGTTTAGGGTCTTTTCTGAGTGACAAATTCCCCCCGGTATCATACAGAATGTCCTCTTTGGAAAAATTATACTTACGAAGCAGGAAATCCACCTGGTAAAGGCGATGTTCGCGGACAAAGATATTATCAGCCGGGCCACCCGATTTATCGGTCATTCCTTCAAAAAGCATTTTCTGGCTCGGCTCGGGCGGATTTTCAAAATCCTGATAGGCCGAAAAGTAAACCCGTTCAATATCAATTTTCGAATAAAGCCGCTCGGTTGACAGCACGATCTCGCGGTCACTCTCGCCGGCGGCCCCCACAACAAACTGAGTCGTCTGGCTGCATTTTCGATTATACGCCTTCCGGGCCCGATTAATGGACTGCATCGTTGAAATAATATCTTCATGGAACCGCTTTCGGCTCGTTAGTTTTCCAAGTCGTTTGGCATTAGGCGATTCAATATTCACCGAGACCCGTGTCGCCTGCTGAACCGCCTGGTTGACAGCCTCATCGCTGGCGCCAGGAATAACCTTCATATGAATAAAACCGCGAAACAGATGCCGCTTACGCAATAATTCAACCGTGGCGAGCATTTTGGCCATCGTCTGGTCGGCATTACCACAGACGCCGGATGATAGAAACAACCCGTCAACCCGCCCGGCCTCCCTTAATTGCATAAACACACTGGCCAACTGGGCGGGTTCCAGGGTACATCGGGCCACATCCTTCCTGGAATTAAACGGGCAATACGAACAATCATTGACACAATCGTTGGATTGCAGTGTTTTGAGTAGAAAAACCTTTCGTCCCGATGGTAGGACCGCCGGATAGATCCAACGGCCCGCATCCCCGCGAACCCGGCCCGGTTGGTCACCCGTCTTGCAGGCACACGCCAGGTCGTACTTACTGGAATCCGTCAGAATGTTAAGTTTTTGTTCGGTATCCATATTCGTGATGGTGGTTATTTTTCTGGATGTTAATCTTCTCGCCAGTGTCATTCCCGTCGCGTCGGGATTTGAAGCCCATTTTCAGCATTTTAAAGGACGATTCTAAAGACGAGAGGTTATTTTTGACATGGGAGTCAAGTTTAAGGGAAAAAAATCTATAGCCATTTTGGAGGGCGTATGATTATAGCAAAAAAGAGATGAAAGGGGAAAAGAAAAACTCACCCACTGAAGGCCTGGTGTGTGAGATTTATTTTAGGCAGAGAGGGCACCATCCTTTTTCGCTTTAGAACAGGCTTTTTTTGTTTTAAATCTCATACGTCCACGATCATTAACTATCAGCAGGGCGTTTGAGTAATCTGGCGGGAAATGCCTTTCGGTGACATATGGGGCCATATGAAAAAAAACTTTCACTTTTTCATAACTCATTGTATGATTGTGTTTTACCCGACCGACAGGTGGAAAAACAGATGGCTAAACGGCCGTGTCCTGAGTATTTTTGAAGCCTGTTCCGGCCGCCCAAAGGACGATTCTAGGGACGTAAGTTACTTTTGACGTAGGAATCAATAATATGACAAAAAAAATGGGTGTTTTAGTTGCGATGAGTGGCGGGGTTGACAGTAGTGTCACTGCCGGTCTTCTTCAGCAGGCAGGCTATGAGGTCACAGGGGTATTTATGCGTCTTAATGAGGCTGAAAAC
>JAIPFO010000247.1 GCA_021736565.1 Phycisphaerae bacterium
ACGGCTTCCTTTTCAGCCTCAAATCCCTCAACAATCCCTGAAATATTAGGTCTGTTGGCAGAATGGATCGAGTGGGTTTCCCAATAATCCTGCTGAGTTAAATCGACGGTCCCTGAGAGTTCCATCGCAGAAAAATCACATGTAACGACAAGAAAATTGGACTGATCGACCGTGCCGGCTTGACGAAATGGATTTTCTTTTCGAAGCGGTTCGCTCCGGTCAGGCGGTTGACACCCCGGAATCACCATCAACATAACCACGAATATGGCCAAATGCCATAAGCAGTAGCCGCCGCCCACAGGCGCAGGCAACATATTTATTTTGACGCCAGGGTCATAAGTATTTTGAGCATCCATTTTCCGGGTCTTAACGACCGACATCTCCCTCCAAAATCGACAATTGACATGGACATTTTTTTTAAATCGACCATCGCGATGCCAACAACAGGCGTTTAAGAAACTTTTAACGCGGGTATCTATCAAACGATAATCTCCATCAGATGCTCATGAAAAGTCATTCTCATCGCACAATCTTGATTTCCACGTCAAAAATTGATCCGCCCAAGGCGAATCAGCCCTTAAGATGCGGAAAAGAAGGGTTCAAAAATACATATGGTTTCAATATCCATTTTAACGTTTAGGGGAGAAAAAGTCAACGGGGCAAAAAAACAGGACATCCCTGGACATTTATGGACGATACCTGGCCCAACAGTCCGGTGTTTCCCATAGGGTTATTTCAGTAAAATCGACCTGTTTTGGCATTTTTTCAAGTAAATGCTCATAAATATATCTGGCCAGATTTTCGGTTGAGGGATTTTTTTCAGAAAAATCATCCATTTCATTAACATTATTCAATTGTGATAAGGGAGCGACCACATCGGCAAGCACCCGACGAAACAATTCAAAATCCATAACCAGGCCAAAATCGTCCAATTCTTTGGAGCCAGCGGTAGCCCGCACCCGCCAGTTATGTTTGTGGGGCTGTTCGGATTTACCGCCAGGAAGAACCAGGTAGTGGCCCGCCTGGAATGTCAACACTACTGATATATCGTACATGACAATCTCTTTTTATGATTCCAGCATCAAGAGTCATTTTTTGTCTTTAAAATCACCCTGAAGATGCGGAAAACAGGTTCAATAACACTTATGGCGTTGGCAACTCCTATAGCCAAAAGCTATTTAAAAAAACAACTACAAGCCTTTTTCGGCACTCAGTTTTTCTTTAAGGCGTTCAAAGACATTGGGCGGGACGAGGCCGGAAACATCGCCGCCATATCGCCCCACTTCTCGAATAAGTGTAGAGGTCGTAAAGCCATATTTCTCACCGGTCATAATAAAAACTGTTTCGATACCGCCAATGGCACGGTTGGTCAACGCCAATTGAAATTCATACTGCACATCGGCCAGATTCCTCAAGCCGCGAAGAATGACCTGCGCCTTCTCTCGCTGGGCGCATTCCACCGTCAAGCCGACAAACCGCACCTCCTTGACTTCGGGCATATCCGCGACCAGCTCATGGATCATTTCAAGGCGTTCCTGCCCGGTAAAAAGATACTCTTTTTTGGGGCTATCGCCCACAGCGACAATCACCTCATCAAACATCACCGAGGCGCGTCGAATGACATCCAGATGACCATTAGTGATCGGGTCGAAGGACCCGGGAAACAGTGCGCGAACGTATTTATTTTCTGGCATAATTCAGACTTTGTTTGGTTTTCTGTTTTCTCATTGATTCGTCGGTTTAGGCCCTCGTGCCAAAAGCCCCCTTTCGGCGTTGCGATCACTTTTTAAGACACGCAAATCGGGTTTCAAAAACACCTATGACGTTAGCGTCCGTTTTTAATAACGGTCACCGATTCGATAACCACCGTATCGACAGGCACGTCAGGGGCATCAAATTCAACCCCGTCAGGGTTGGTCAGTGTTTTTTGGGTTGTTTTAACGGCACGAATCATGTCCACCACATCCATCCCTTTGACAACCTGACCAAAAACGGCATAACCATCGGGGCTGACTGGTGATCCGTAATTCAAACTGGCGTTATCATTAACATTAATAAAAAACTGCGACGTGGCGCTATGGGGGTCGCCCGTGCGTGCCATGGCAATTGTACCACGTTCATTCTTGAGGCCATTGACCGCTTCGTTCCTGATCGGAGGCAATGGTTTTTTCTGAACGAGTTTCTGGTCAAATCCACCGCCCTGGATCATAAAATTACTGATCACCCGATGGAAGACCAACCCGTCAAAAAACTGATCCTTTGTGTACTGAAGGAAATTTTCAACGGTAATCGGAGCATTAACATGATCCAGCTCGATAACGATCTCCCCTTTATTCGTCTTGATGAGCACCGTTGGTTTGGGCCCGGCACTTTGATCACGCAGCGAGGCCAACTCGGTTTCCAGCGTATTAATTTTCTGCTGAAGGAGAGAAATATTTTTTTGCGATGCCTGGAAATTATCCTTTTGCATCTGGAGATCCCTGCTCAACGCGGCTTTTTCCTTTTCCAGGTCATCCACTTTTTTCTTCAGGGATTGATTGTCTTTTTGTAATTTCGAAAGGTCCTTACTGGCACAGCCTCCCATGAATAACAGTGAAACAAGAAGTAAAGGTAGATACAGTTTTTTCATAATGAGTCTCCTGAGCTGTCAAGATGGATTCCCGCGTCAAAAGTACTATTTTCTTTAACATCACATTTTAAGATGGGGAAAACAGGTTTCAAATTTTTTATAACGCTGGCGTCTAGTTTATTTGTATGCTTTGGGGTGACATGTCATCCAGGTCCAGAATGACAATATGTGCGGTACCGGTGATCCAATCGGTCGTTTCACCGGGGTTGATCACAAGGGTATTGCTATCCCGACGAATATCCTGATGGTGCGTATGGCCATAAATAACCAGGTCGTACATCTGGCTGTTAACGATTTCCTCGACGTCGTGATGCACATGGCACATATGAATGCTCCTGCCGGCAATTTCACCTTTATAGGTATAATCGTGAATTTCCCCGCCGAAACCGTTGATCACGCTTTGGAGCATAAGTTTCTCGCCTTCATTATTGCCAAAAACAGCAATAAATTTAGCGTGCTCCAGCTGATGGAATGTCCGGGCGGTGAACGGCGAGACGATATCACCGGCATGCAGCACATAGTCCACGTTGTGTTGATTGAACAGATCGATGGCGGTCAGTGTATTTTTTTGATGGTCGTGCGAGTCGCTTAAAATGCCTATTTTCATATCGCATCATCCTTCACAGTAAAATGTTCATGCCCGCTTGCCACGGGCATCCCCTTCGGCCTGATGAGCAGGCCGCCTTTTTGACACAAAAAACAAGCCTCAAAGAGATTTATGATGTTAAGACCGATTATATCTCTTTAATGATCGGTATGTCAAGTACCAGAATCGGTTATCCTTTATAAGCAGGTCATCGGCCTCGGTGGGCCCCCAGGAGCCGGCAGGATAGGTCGGTATTTTTTCGGTATTTTTAGAATGACACCCCTGGATAATGGGCATGAAGAAATCCCAGGAAGCTTCCACTTCATCGCTGCGGGTAAACAAGGTGGCATCGCCGAAAATCGTATCGAGAATTAACCGTTCATAAGCATCCGGAGTCTTTTGGTCAAATGTGTCAACATAGCTGAAGTCCATCTTGGCCGGAACGATATTCATGGCCTGGCCGGGCACCTTCACCTGAAACCGCATTGTCATCCCATCATTGGGCTGGATACGAATCGATAATATATTATGTTTTAATGTATTATCGGCATTGAAGAGCACCTGGGGCACCGGTTTGAAATGAATGTCAATTTCTGTAATGCGTGAGGGCATACGCTTCCCGGTTCTCAAATAAAACGGAACACCCGCCCACCGCCAGTTGTCAATCATGGCCTTTATAGCAATAAAGGTCTCGGTCGTAGAACCTTCAGGAACCCGCTCTTCTTGAAGATAACCGGGAACCTGTTGATCTTTAATGACGCCGGCGGCGTACTGCCCGCGAACCACGCATTTCGAGGTACACTCGTCTGGGATCCGACGCAATGCCTTGAGAACCTGCACCTTTTCATCCCGAACGGTATTAGCTTGCAGTGAAAAGGGCGGTTCCATGGCCACCAGGGCCAACAGATGCATCATATGATTTTGCATAATGTCCCGCATCGCACCGGAGGTATCATAATAAGGCCCGCGGCCTTCAACGCCGACGGTTTCGCTCACGGTGATCTGAACGTGGTCAATGTATTTATGATTCCAAATCGGTTCAAAGATGGCATTGGCAAACCTCAAAACGAGTAAATTCTGGACCGTTTCCTTCCCCAGGTAATGATCAATTCGGAAAATCTGGTCTTCATTGAATACGCGGGTAATATGGGCATTGAGTTTTCGGGCACTTTGCAGATCATGTCCAAAGGGCTTTTCAATAATGATCCTTGACCATCCCTCTTGCTTATTCGAATGGCAGTAATTCAAACCCGCCTGCTCTAATCGATCGACAATCCCAGAAAAATAATTCGGTGGGGTCGCCAGATAAAACAGCAGATTTTGTTTGAGATCCAAGAGACACTGACGCGAGGGGCCATCGGGCCGCCGCATGCCGCGGTCGGCAACATCTTCGAGCTTCTGGCGTAAGCTGTAATACCCCTGGACATCATCAAAATTCGCCTGATGATAGAATATCTTAGAAGCAAAATCAGTCCAGACAGCCGGATCAATCGCATCGAGTGACGCATATTTTTCCATCGCATCCCGCAACTGCCCCCGAAAGCCCTCATCCGTATTGTCACGGCGGGCAAATCCGATGATCGAATAATCCTCCGGCAATAAACCCTGCACATGGAGGTTATAAAGAGCAGGGATCAATTTCCGATGCGTCAAGTCACCCGAAGCACCGAAGATAACCATCGAAAATGGACTCGGCTTACTATAGGCCCTCTCTTTTGAGTTCTTTGATGTTTCCATACCTGACATTATATACCTAAAGCATGATTTCCGCGTCAAATAAATTTTTGTCTCGGGCATCCATATACCCAAATTCAAACGATCCGATGAGGAATTGTCACGTTAAAATGGATTTTTCGTACTTTAAATCAGCCTTTAAGATGCGGAAAACGGGTTTCAAAAACACTTATGAGGCCGGGACCACCATTGACGCCAGTATCAGAAGCATTGTGGCGCATTGATCCGAGTATTTAATCGACGCTTTTACGTGTCCCTATTGCCTTTTAACGCCACCATGACGATTAACACCCAGAGATTCTCGATTATCGCCGAAGCCTGAGAAGCGCATAAAAAAAGTTGACCTGAAAAAATGGGCAGGATTGGATTCGAACCAATGTAGGCTCACGCCAATGGGTTTACAGCCCATCCCCTTTAGCCACTCGGGCACCCACCCTTTTTTTCGGGTCAACTTATATTAACTTCCACGTCAAAAGTAAATTTTCGTCTTTACAGTCGCCCTTTATGTTGCGGAAAAGGGTTGAAAAACACTTATGACGCTAACGTCTAAATTGTCAAAATAATCTGCCATGCAAATCATTAACAGGACCTAAGATTAACAAGAAATAAAAAAAATGCAAGCCAAAAAAAAAAAAATCAACAAAAAACTTCACAACCTCTTTGATATCAATCACTTAAATCACAAACAACCGGCCCATACCATTTGTCAATAGCCCCTTTTACCTCTTCAACGGTCTTGGCGGTTATCAACTCAAACAGAACTTTTTTCCGTTGCGGGTGACGTTTTACATATTGGGCAGAGAATTTCCTGAAGATCGCAACCGCTTTTTTAGAATTATAATGTTCGACCACCAGGTCCAGATGCCGACAAATAACCCTTTTCTGCTCGAGAAGGTCAGGATTTTCCGGCTTTTCTTTGCCTTCGATCAAAGCGGCCGCCTCATTGAATATCCACGGATTACCAATGGCACCCCGGGCGATAATAACGCCATCAATCATCTCCTGAGATATTCGCATCGCAACATCTTCAGCAGTAAACAAATCGCCGCTGCCAATAATGGTCAACTCCGGAAATCGCCGTTTTACATCAGAAATAACCTTCCAATCCGCCCGCCCCCGATACCGCTGTCCTACAGTTC
>JAIPFO010000248.1 GCA_021736565.1 Phycisphaerae bacterium
TTTATCTCTAAAAACACCCTTTGAGGTTCGGAAGACGGGTTTCAAATCCCGGCGCGCCGGGACTCACACGGATGGCAATTGTGCTTCTTTTTAGACGCATACCCCATGATAGCCTCATTGTCAGGCCACTTTCAAGTCTTGAGTGTCTCTTCGGCAAAAAAACAGGGAAAGATAAGTAAAATAGTGGCATCAAAAAACAATAGTGCCCCGTAATATGGCCGTTAGCCAACAGGGTCAATCCGCCAAAGGCAAACGGGTGTCAATCGTATCCCGGGCCGGCATCTCCTGAGCGTCAAACGTATTGGGGTCGCCGGCGGGCTCAATGGCCCAGGGCGACACCTCGGGAGTCTCCTGGGGCTGGGGTTCTGCCGGGATGATTGCCAGGGTGAGCAGTACAGCAACTTTTTGGACGGGTTCGGATGTGACCGGTTTTACCGGCAAGCTCGCAGGGGCGGCCTTCTCGATATCGGACGAGGGGTCGTTTATATCCTTGTTGGCCGTTATACCCGGTTGGAAGGTTGGCGGATACGGTTCTGGCATGATACTGTTGGCGTCAGGGCTTCCGGAATGGGTGGCCTTTTCTTCTACAGCCGAGAGGTGAATGTCGTCCAGGGCGGGGTCCACTGTGGCGAGATACGTTTGCATCTGCTCGATAATCGTGGAGGTATCGCCGGCAAAGGTAATTCGGTCGGGACTGGCGAGCTTCATTAAACTGGCAACCTGCATAAGCGGGTTACCTTCACCCGCCAGTGCCATCGCCTCGCCCAGGGATGCCTGGCCCAAAGTGATCTGGTAATTATCAGCCGGGTCGGAAAATTTCAGATCCAGGGGGTGGAGGCTATTCTGGTTAATGGCGCGGAACAGCCCTTTGAATTGCTCCAGAGAGCACAAAAACGCATATTGTTTTTTCTGCTCATCGATCGAGTGGACCAGGGGATTCGAGATCTTTTCATCGGCGAGCAATTCTTCCAGGGCAACCCGGCCGATCTGCCCGTTATCGGACTTCACGATCAGGGCCAGTGAGCTGTATTTCAATTCCGGGAACTCTAACGGCGGAATAACAAGAGGAGCAGCATCCTTGATGGGGGTGCTATCGATCAGCTCAGAAGGATGACCCTTCACAGCATTTTTCGTGCGGGGTAAAAGATCAATATCATTGCCCGTACTATCAACAATTCTCACCCCCGGATTATTGTCGTTCTCGAACGTTGCGGGGAAGGTCGTCGCATCGCTCCAGATATTATTGATGATAAAGGCAATCGCACCGGTCAGGGCAACCATGGCAGCGGCAGCGGCAAACCGCCTGACGGCCAGATGTTTCCGGCCCGCCATTTCTGCCAGATCATCTGATTTATCCAGCAGCAAGTCCCGCTCCAGGTCCATCAGGACATCCCGGGCGAGTTCCGGCGGGGCGACCGCCCGCGGCAGGGAGTTTACCAGGTTGGAAACATTTTTCAGCTCGTTGAACAGCTGGCGAGCTTCACTGTTGTTTTCCAGCAGTTGCTCGACTTTCTCACTTTTGGCAGACGAAAGTTCGCCGTCAAGATAGGCGTTAAGCAACGCGTTCATCTCTGCATTGTTGGTTTTTTCAGTCATAAATTCACTTCTGGGCGATAGGTGTCTTGTTAATTCTCGCGTCAAAAGTCGATTCTAATCATTAAAATCGCCCTTTTTAGATGCGAAAAACAGGCTTTAAATCCCGGCACGCCGGGAATGACGCAGACGTCAATGGCCAATTTCAGTTTGTTGTAACATGCCTCTCAGAGACGCTCGTGCCCGGGCCAACCGGCTCTTGACGGTCCCAACGGGCACTTCGAGAATTTTAGCGATCTGGGCATAATTCAATTCTTCAATGTCACGCAGGACAACCACGGCCCTCGCATTTAAATCCAGCTTTTCTACCGCAATGAGGAGATGCTGGTGATGCTCTTTCAGCTGGGCCTGGTAGTCCGGAGCCATATCTTCATTCGATTCCATCACCGCCAGCAAACCGTCCGCCTGGTGGCCGGTACGCTCATACTGGTAGTCGATTGAATGGAACTGGATCTTACTGCGTCGACTGCGAAAGTTCAGCGATAAATTAACGCCGATCCGGAACAGCCAGGTGTAAAAACCCGCATGGCCACGAAATTTCTTTATGTTCTTCAATGCCCTGAAAAACGCCTCTTGCGTCAGCTCCAGGGCATCATCATGATTATTGACCATACGATAAATAACGTTAAACAATCGGTCCTGGTGCTTCTCGATCAGCTGGCCAAAGGCGTTCATATCGCCTTTCCGGCAGCGAGCCACCAGAAGGTCATCCTCCGATTTGCCGTTATTATCATCTGGCATACTGTTTTGACTTATAGACAAAGTTTTAGTTCCCCTGATCGGAAAAAATATTTGACGCCCACGTCAAAAGTCGACCCGCCAATGACGGATCAGCCCTTTAAATGCGGAAAATAGGCCCTAAATCCCGGCGCGACGGGAATGACGCTGGCGTCATTATTGGACGTTTCCAAAGAGCCATCTTGCCATAATTTGCGTTATAAGTCAATAAGTTTGACATTAACACCCTATGCTCCCGGACAACATTTAAACAAATAAAACAACCCTAAGTACTTTTTATTCAATACTTTATATACCATTATCACTAAAAATAAAAATTTATATTGACACAGAAGTCATTATTGATATACTTGTCAATTATGAAAAACAGAAAAACAGCCTATCAACGCGTTCTATTAGATGACACCTGGTATGTCATTATCAAAGAAGAAGAGTTCAAAACATTAACACAGACCCCGAAACCCAACAGCAAGGCCGATATACTGGATGTGATGAATATCAGCGACCAACGCCTGGCCGACCGCCTGCTCCAGCGACGTCAGGATGCAAAATTAACACAAAAAGATCTGGCAAAACTCGCCAACCTGCGCGTCGAAACCCTGAGCCGTATCGAAAAAGGCCGGACCGCCCCCGATTTTAAAACCATACGGAAACTGGTCAACGCGATCAACGAATATAACGAAACTAAAACAGGAGATGAAACATGTCAACACAAACCACCGAAACAGTAACCCGGCAGGTCATTGAAATTATCAGCAACCAAATGAATATCCCCAAAGAACAAATATCGCTCGACTCCCAATTCACAGCCGACCTCGAATATGACAGTCTGGATCTCGTCGAGTTCGCCATGCTCCTCGAAGAAGAATTTGACATCACTGTCCCAGATGACCAAAACGATAAGATCAAATCAGTGCAGGATGCAGTTCAAACCGTACAAAAGCTGATTTCATAAGATGTCGTCATTAAGGGAAATGTCAGAATATGGAAGTAAAACCAATAAAATGGGATGAATATCTTAAACACAAAAGAGCTATCGAAAAAGATAGGTAGAGAAAGTGACACTCCATTTAAAATACGCCATTTAAAATACGAGGTCTCACACTCTCAGCCCCACAGGGGCATGACATACCAGCCTAGGGCAACGCCCTGGGTATAAATAAAAAAGAATCACAAGCCCTGAAAGGGCGTTACATATAACCATACAGGGTTATAAAAGGATCCGATCTCATTATAAAGAGAGAACGAACCGAACCCTCGGGTCGTCATGGTAAGCCAGGCTATATCGGCACACGATACAAAACAGCGGCCCTTCATGGACGTGAGGCCTGGCGTCTTGTAAGGTGTTCCAAAATAACAAGTTAGACCATTCCTTCTCTTGGCAACTCCTGATCTTTTCATAGGCACATATCGGACATTGCTTTTTAAAATTGATAAATTCATGGAAATTTCAATCGGGAGCAATAGAATACTGATGTGCGTGATTAAAAAACGTAAGCGTTCACGCCTGTAAAAAAATTGTTTCATCAAAATAGGAGCACACAATGAAGAACAATGTATTTAGACCCATTGTATTAATGATCGTGGCGGTTTTGTTGACTTGTTTTTTTGCCGGGTGCAAATCTGCTCCGATTGCCAAAACGATGAAAGTACTCATTGTATTAACCTCACACGATGAGCTGGGTGATACTGGGAAAAAAACAGGCTTTTGGTTAGAGGAATTTGCCGGCCCTTATTACTACTTAAAAGATGCGGGTGTACAAGTTACACTAGCCTCACCGCGTGGCGGCCAACCGCCGCTTGACCCGAAAAGTAAGGAGCCTGATTTCCAAACCGATGACACACGCCGATTTAACGATGACCAGGTGGCTCAGAATGAACTGGCGAACACGGCTAAATTAGTAAAAATGAACGTGGATGATTTTGATGCGGTATTCTATCCCGGTGGCCATGGCCCATTATGGGACCTGCATAAGGACAGTGTTTCAATTGCGCTGATCGAAGGTTTCATTGCTGCCGGAAAACCTGTGGCGACAGTATGTCATTCGCCTGCCGTGTTGTTAAAGGCCAGGGACCAAAATGGTGATCCGTTGGTCAAAGGTAAAAAAGTCACTGGTTTTAGTAACTCCGAAGAAACCGCAGTCGGATTATCCGATGTTGTACCCTTTTTGCTCGAAGATCAACTTATCGCAATGGGCGGCGTCTACGAGAAAGTCGAAGATTGGAATTCGTTGGCGATTGTTGATGGTTTGATTATAACAGGACAAAACCCTGGTTCATCAGTTGCTGTCGCCGAAGCTTTGATAAAAGCTCTTAAGTAATTGCAGATAAATCATATCATCATGACTCCCGCGTCAATCATACTTGAATTGCCTTTCTTTCAGGATGACCCCTCGGGTCGTTAATGGTAAGCCAGGCAATATCGGCGCAATATACAAAACAGCGGCCCTTCCTGGAGGCGAGGCCTCGCGTCTCGTAAGGTGTTGTAAAATAATAAGTTATGGGTATTTTTCGGGGCATTTGTACTGTTTTGGAAACTAAAACTTTATTTCACCCCGGTTTTCCATTAAAATACCACTATGAAAACACAATATACAACCTACGAAAACCCGTTGATCAGTCGTTATGCCTCTGGCGAGATGCTGGAAGTCTTTTCGCCTCAGTTTAAGTTCAGTACATGGCGGAAGTTGTGGCTGGCACTGGCAGAGTGTGAGTCTCAGTTAGGGCTCCCCATTAAGAAGAAGCAGTTGGACCAGATGAAGGCTCATCTGACCGATATCGATTTCAAGAAGGCCGCCAAATACGAGAAGAAGTTCCGCCATGATGTGATGGCCCATGTCCATACATTTGGCGACGCGGCTCCCGATGCCGCCCCGATCATTCACTTAGGCGCGACCAGCGCATTTGTGGGCGATAATACCGACCTGGTGCAGCTTCGAGCGGGGTTGGAGCTGGTCCGGGCACGCCTTTATAAAGTCATTGACCTGCTGGGAACCTTTGCCCGCAAGTTCAAAAAAATGCCGACCCTGGGCTACACCCATTTTCAACCGGCCCAATTGACCACCGTGGGCAAACGCGCCACCCTGTGGTGCTATGATTTCGTCACGGACCTTTACGAGATTCAGCATCGGATCGACACCATATGCTTCAGGTCCACCAAAGGCACCACCGGCACCCAGGCCTCGTTCCTGGAGCTTTTCGACGGTGACCATAAAAAGGTCAAACGGCTGGAAAAGATGGTGGCGGCCAAGATGGGCTTTAAGGACATCTCACCGGTCTCCGGCCAAACCTATAACCGAAAAATCGATGCCAATGTGCTGGGCACCCTCAGCGGGATCGCCCAGTCGGCCCATAAGATCTGTAATGATATACGTTTGCTGGCCAATCTCAAACAGATGGAAGAGCCGTTTGAAAAGAGCCAGATCGGCTCATCGGCCATGGCGTATAAACGCAACCCGATGCGGTGCGAACGCATAACCTCTTTATCGCGGTATGTCATCACCCTGGCCTCCTCCCCGGCAATGACCGCCGCGGAGCAGTGGTTCGAACGGACCCTGGACGATTCGGCCAATAAACGCCTTGCAGTCCCCGAGGCCTTTCTGGCCATCGACGCGATTCTGGGGATCCTGGCCAATGTCACCGATGGCCTGGTCGTTTATCCCAAAGTGGCCAAAGCCGCCATTGACGCCGAATTACCGTTTATGGCCACCGAGAATATTATGATGGCCGCTGTGCAGGCCGGCGGT
>JAIPFO010000249.1 GCA_021736565.1 Phycisphaerae bacterium
GCCCGCTGGTCCGCGGCGGTAAGTGCGGTCTGTTCGGGGGAGCCGGTGTGGGTAAAACGGTTATCATTCAGGAACTGATCGCCCGATTGGCGCGGTTCCACAGTGGTTATTCCTGTTTTGCCGGTGTGGGTGAGCGGACGCGTGAAGGCAACGATCTGTGGCTGGAAATGCAGGAAGCGATGATCGGCGATACGGGTAAAAGCGTCCTGGATCAGACGGTGATGGTCTTCGGTCAGATGAATGAACCGCCGGGCGCCCGTTTGCGTGTGGCGTTAACGGCGTTGACGATGGCGGAATATTTCCGGGACCAGACGGGTGCCGATTCACTGCTGTTCATTGATAATGTCTTTAGATATTCTCAGGCCGGTTCGGAAGTGTCGGCGTTATTGGGGCGTATGCCGTCGGCGGTAGGCTATCAGCCGACCCTGGCGACGGAGATGGGCCAGTTACAGGAGCGAATTACCTCGACGGATAAGGGAGCGGTTACTTCGATCCAGGCGGTGTATGTGCCGGCGGATGATTATACCGACCCGGCCCCGGCGACGACCTTTACTCATCTGGATTCCTCGGTAAACCTTCAGCGTGCGATTGCCGAGAAGGGGATTTACCCCGCGGTGGACCCGCTGGAATCGACCAGTCGTATTCTGGACCCCAATTTTGTTGGCGAGCGGCATTACGCCGTGGCCCGGCAGGTACAGCAGATCCTTCAGCGTTATCGTGGCTTGCAGGATATTATCGCGATTCTGGGTGTTGATGAGCTGAGTGAAGAAGATAAACTGATCGTATCACGTGCCCGGAAGATCGAGCGATTCCTTTCTCAGCCGTTTTTGGTTGCGGAGGTCTTTACCGGTAAGGAAGGTAAATATACCAAACTTGAAGATACGATACGCAGTTTTGAAGAACTGTGCGAAGGCAAGTGGGACCATCTTCCCGAAGCGGCATTTATGTATGTGGGTTCTATCGAAGAGGCCGAAGAACGGGCCAAGCAGATGGAAGCGGAAGTGGCTTAGGGGTGTCGCGATATGGTATGCAATGTCAGGCTTTTATGATGATGTTGCGATTGACGATGCTCAATGGGTGAGTCCTTTGGGGTTCCTATCCGAAGTAGCCTTTATTCATTTTGTATAAAGAAGCCTGCTGACCCCAAGAAAGTGTCTAAAAAAGTGCGAAAGATAACATGGTATGAGTGACGTATTATGAGTGAAATACATTGTAAAATTGTTACACCCGAGTCGTTAGCGGCTGACGCTAATGTGTCGGGGGTGATTATTCCGGTTCATGATGGCTTGATGGGTGTCTTGCCGGGCCATGCCCCGTTTCTGTGTAACCTGGGTGTGGGGTTGCTGAGAATGCAGACCGGGGAGCGTGAAGAGACGCTGTTTATTGATGGCGGTTTTGCCCATATTCGCGAGAATGAAGTGACGATCCTGACACGTCAGGCTCTCGGTCGAAAGGACATCAGTCATTCGGAAGCACTAACACAGCTGGCCGATGCGCAGGTCATGCCGATGACGACGGCCACCGAAGTAGAGGCCCGGAGCTTGGCGGTTCAGCGTGCGAAGGATCTAGTGAAGCTGGTCGAATAGCCTGGTACGAGGGCGGTTGAAATATAAAAAATTACCCGGCGGCGTTGAGTCGCCTTTTTTATTGTCCCTGTTGGATGGAACGTGTTATGAGGTATTTATTTTTTTGTCTTGTCGCTTTTGTCAGCGTCTCGGTATGTGGTTGCCGGGGTGGGGCTCATTCCGATGACGGGCAAATACCGCCTGATCATTTTCACGTGTATCCGATTGGAAAAGTGGTGAAGGCGGATGGCAAGACGTTCATCGTTATCGATAAAAAGTACCAGGCTGGCCTGGCGGGGCTGGAGAGGCATTCTTATATTACAGTGGTCTATTGGTTCGACAAAAATGACACACCGGAAAAACGAGCGATTTTGAAGGTTCATCCCCGGGGGGATAAAGGCAATCCGCTGACCGGGGTATTTGCCACACATTCGCCCGTTCGGCCGAATCTGATCGCGATCAGTCACTGCGATGTCATTTCGGTGAAGGGCAATGTTATCGAGCTCAAGGGGATCGACGCATTTGATGGTTCGCCCGTGTTAGATATCAAGGGGGACTTTTTCCGTTTTTACAGGCCAGGTGAAAATTAATTTGGCCGGTAAATTTTATTCTGTGTAAAGTTCGTGTTTTGTGATGTAGTTGATCACCGGCAGGGGGGTCAGATGGGAAATCGGCAGGCGTGCGTTTACTCGCCGGCGAATGTCCGTCGCGGCAATTTCCAGCAGGGGGGTCTCAAGGATATGATCTTTGAATGCCAGGAGCCTCTCAGGTGTCAGGATCTTCTCAAGCCCGCCCAGTTGTGTTGTGTCATAACCCGGGCGGGCGGCGGTGACGATCTGGCATTCATCGCAGAGATCCTTAATTTCATACCAGCCGGGCAGGTCGGCTATTGAATCGGCCCCGATAAGCCAGTAGAGTTTTGTCTCTGGCCCATATTTATTTTGGAAATATCGGACGGTCTCCAGGGTGTAGCTGGGCCCGTCCCGATGCAATTCACAATCGGAAACGTCAAATAGCGGGTCATTTTCAACGGCGAGGTGTGTCATGGCCATGCGGTGAATGGCATTGGTTACCGGTTCGTTTAATTTATGGGGCGGGTTGGCCGAGACGATCAGGATGGTCTTGCCGATGGCGAGTTTTTCCGCGACGGTCCGAGCGACGATCAGATGGCCGTTGTGGATGGGGTCGAAGGTGCCGCCATAGAGCAGAAGAGATTTGGGAGTGTGTGTCATGGCATTGCCTCGTTTGATTTAATCAGTCTGAACAGGGCTCTCATTTTTTTTTCATCTTTAATACCCGGCTCTTTTTCAACCCCGCTGCACAAGTCGATCCCATAGGTGCCGGCGGCCATGGCCTGGGTAATATTGTCGGGGGTGATGCCGCCGGCGAGGTAGATTTTTTGAGAAAGCCCCTCATTCAGCCAGTCCCAGTTGAAGGTCGCCCCCGAGCCGCCGTAGAGATCTTTATGAAATGCATCCAACAATATCGCCGAAACGTCATATTTTTCCCCCTGAACAACATCCTCTTTTTGCCGTACACGAATAGCCTTAAATACCTGCGGCCCCAGTTGCTTAACCACTTGGCAGTCATCGTTAGATTCATCACCATGCAATTGCACAACATCCAGCGGGCACTCTCTAAGCACTTGGGCAATTCTCTCTGTCCCGGCATTGACAAACAGCCCGACATTAACCACCTGGCCACATAGCATATCAATAATCTCAGCCGCTTTGGCCGGTTCAATATACCGTGGGCTGGGCGCATAAAAATTAAATCCCAACAAATCCGCCCCCAACTCAACCGCCATCTGAGCATCAGCCAGGCTGGTAATCCCACAAATTTTAATCTTAGGTTTCATAGCTCAATTATAGAGTATTATTTCAAAAAGTAAATATTTCAAAAAACTTACCAAATATCGACTCTGTAAGCTCATAACATATTGTAACATATAATTTTATGGTGATTAAACGCCAAAAATTTCTGGCAGGAACCACTAAAATGGAAGATATTTTTTGCAACTAACCAGGATTGGCCAGCTATTTGGGATAAGAACCAATAAAACCATTGAAATAACCCTCAATCCCCTATAGAATCACGAAAATATAGAAATTTGCAAGACAATATTTCATGAGGTGGTTATGGGTATTAGTATCTTAGTAAAATCAGTGTTAATAGATAATCTTCACCCCATAGGCAATCCGGAAATGGATATTATCTTCCAGGTAGAAGTGTATGAATCTACTGAAAAGAATACTTTTTTCCCAGTTGTATGGTCTAAAGAAAGTTATCGAATGAATCCGACTTTTCCTTTGGATAAAGTTAATACTTCTGATGAAATGGTTTTAACTGAGGAAGAATCATTAGGATGGGATGAGATTAGTGGCAAATCCCCTCAGGAGGTATTAGACAAGGTGATTATGAAAATAAAAGAATGGTGCGATTTTAGAGACGATTCTCGATGAGTATCGAAACGAATAAAATTAAGGGGGCCGCGTTGATACTGGGGTCGGGGTGCATGTACAGTGCGATGGCTTGCATGATCAAGATCGCATCCGAGTCGACGAACTCCTATGTCATGGCATTTATCAGGTTTCTATTGGGGCTGTGCGTTCTGGGCGGGTTGAGCCTGACCGGCCGGATCAACTTGAAATTTACGAACTGGCCGTTGCTTATTGCCCGTGGGGTAATCGGCGGCATTGCGGTGTGGATCACTTACCTGGCGGTTGAAAAGCTTGGGCTGGTAAAGGGGCCTCTTATACTTTACACATACCCGGTGTATGGCAGTATTTTCGGGATTTTTATTCTTAAAGAGAAACTGCACGGCAAAAACCTGGCGGCTATCGGCCTGGCGATTGCCGGTGTCTATCTGCTTATTGTCAAAAAGGACGGCCTGGATTCGCTTATGACCGTGGGTAAATATGAGATCATCGCGGTGATCGGAGCGGTGATGGCGGGGCTTACCGTGGCGATCATCAGAAAGCTTCACCAGAGTGAATCGACGTTTGAGATTTTCTTCGCCCAATGCCTCTTCGGAACTCTGCTTATGCTGGTGCCGGCCACGATGGCAGAGCATTCTATCGATTACAGGATAATGCTGCTGTTGCTCGGGATCGCGGCAACCGCAATTGTCGGGCAATTACTGATGACCGAGGGGTTCCGCTACCTGCCGGTCAAGACCGCTTCGGTGCTTTCCATGTCCGAGTTGATCTTAAACTGCAGCATCGGGGTTTTGGTTTTCAGTGAGGATTTTACCGTCCGGTCAGCCGCCGGGGCGGGGCTGATCATTGGGGCCTGCATTTTGAGTTTGGCGGGGAAGGTGAATAGTAAAAGGGTGTAGCGGTGTGGGTAAAATAAGGGGGCGTCCCCAGGGAATATTTAGATTGGGGTATTTCCTTTTATATACTCTATGTAACTTTACACTCGTATGGGATTCGAACCTTTTGCTGACACCGCGGACATTTCCCTGTTTTACCTGAATGGCTGGATGATATCTTTATTACTTTTCCGCATTTACACTTAAAGTACAGTATTTTATCTGGGTTGACAAAACTATCGCCACGCTTGGTTTTGTTTTCCATATTTTCAGTCGGTTCATCATCATACTCAAATGGATCATCTTCAACCGGAATGTTAATAAACCGCTTGAGGCGTCTGGGTTGTGGGTGTTCACATATATTTTTTCTGTGCCATGAAAGTTTAGGCATTATTGATTTATCACTCAAGTGCAACACTGCCAGTAGTGATTTTTCGGTGTCTTCCATCTTAACAATATTAAATTTCAACATTAGTATTGCCAATATAATTCCTGCCGCAAAACCGCCAATGTGAGCGGAATAGCCAACGCCCTGACTGCCGCTGACTATTCCCCAGATATCAAATGCAAAATAGAGCAGGATAATCCAGAAACTGTCCAGGCAATATGTATCATAATGCATTTTGAAGAAAAACCAGACAAATAGAAAGCAACTTATCGAATTTATCGGGAAAAATACCAGGTACATTCCAACAATGCCGTTAATTGCTCCGCTGGCACCAATGGCGGGAATACTATTCAAAGATAAAGATGCAATCGCAGCGGCCGTTCCCAATAATAGATAAACCGGAAGATAAAGGACATTTCCAAGTTTAGAACAAACAGCGTTACCGAAAACCCATAAAAACAACATATTGCCGGCCAGATGAAAAATGTCGGCATGTAGAAAAAGATGGCCTAATACCCCTTTGGCGTCCCAGCCATTTAATACAAACTCCCTGTAATCCACCGGTCCTATGGTCGATATAAAAGCAAATATCGTAAAACCAATTATTGCATAATTAATGACCGGAGTGCGATGCTCTGGCACATCAACTTCGTAGGGTGTAAATATAAAAATCATCTTCCAATTCCATCAATAACGTATTGTCACTAATGTCAATATTACTCATTGTTCTTAAACGCTACCCATAGTGTTGGTAACGCTAAGAAATAGCATCTATT
>JAIPFO010000250.1 GCA_021736565.1 Phycisphaerae bacterium
AACGGGGTCGCCGGGCCGGGTCAGGTGGTTGCCAATGACGTCCCGCTCTCGCCGCTTCAGGTGGGGTTTGACGAATCCTTTTCGGTCAGCAACTATTTTGAGACCGTCTGGACCTTTGGCCACAACGGCGTTTCGGTTAAAACCAAAGGCGACGGCTCGGAGGTCATTGTCGCCGAGGCGCTGAAACATATCGAGAGGTTAGCGAAAAGAAACAAGCCGTTCTTTACCCTGATCTGGTTTGGCAGCCCGCACATTCCCTGCACGCCCTTAGCCAAAGATCTGGAAGCGGCCGGCGGCTCAGGCTACTACGGCGAACTGATCGCTGTGGACCGCAGTATGGGCACATTGCGTGCCGGCCTGCGGAAGCTGGGGATCGCTGAGAATACCATGCTCTGGTTCAGCAGCGACAACGGCGGATATGTCGGCAATAAGAACCCCAGCGAGCACGGCACCAATGGCCCCCTGCGTGGCCAGAAGGCAGATATATGGGAAGGCGGCATTCGTGTGCCGGGTCTTATCGAGTGGCCCGCCAAGATCGCCAAACCGGTGATCACCGAAATGCCCGCGGGCCTCGTTGACATCTACCCGACACTGGTTGACTTGTTGAAGATCGATGTCCCCAACCAGATAAAACCCATCGATGGGATTAGCCTGATGCCGTTATTGGAAGGAAAGATGACCCAACGGCCCAAACCCATGGGATTCCTCAAGCTGCAAAACGGCCCGGCCGCCTGGAGCGATAATCGCTACAAACTGATCAGCACCAAACCCGATCAATGGGAGCTGTATGACCTGACCGCCGACATTTCAGAGTCGAACGATATCGCGGTGAAGCATCCCGAAGTGGTCCAGCGGATGAAGGCCGAGCTGCAGGCATGGCAGCAATCGGTTGCCAATAGTTTTAAGGGCATGGATTACCCGGAGAAAGAGGTTGTTCAGCCGGCGAAGCCCAAACGAAAGAAAAGATCAAAAGACAAGGATAGGCCCGCCCTGCCCAAGATGGGCAGCAGTACCCAGGGGATCATCGACCTTAAGCAAACCAGTTGCCCGGAGGGTGGCAAGTCGTTAGTCGGCCAAACCGGCTATGACCTGATGCCCGAAAGTGGCGTCCAATGTTTGTGGACTTTTAAGGATGGCGTTCTGACCGCGTCACCGAAGTGGGACAGCGTTATTACCCGGGATAATTACCGGGACTTCCAGATGCATGTGGAGTTTAACGTCAACGACGCCCCCAATGCCGATCCTGAGGGGAATGGCAATTCAGGGGTCTATATTCAGCAGCGTTATGAGATCCAGATCCTCAATTCCTATGGCATCTCTCAAGCGGACTATAAGGCCTCCTATTGCGGCAGTCTCTATCGCATGAAGATGCCCGACAAACTGGTGAATAAGCCGGCGGGTGAATGGCAAAGTTTCGATATCGCCTTTCGCGCGGCCCGTTTTGACGGTGATAAGAAGAGCGAGAATGCCCGGATCACCGTCTATCAAAATGGACAATTAGTCCACGACGATGTGGAATTCAAACGCCAGACGGGTGCCGGTATGAAGGAAGGGTCCGCCCCCCGGCCGATCAAACTGCAGGGTCATCACAATCCGGTGCAATTTCGCAACGTCTGGGTCCAGCCGCTCAATCTCGACTGATCGGTCGGGGCGGGAAAGCGATTAATCTGCCCGCAATTAAAAAAAGTACGAACCTCCCCCTATGATAAGGAACCTGTTTGATGAAGAATGTACACAGAATGGCCGTTATCAGTTTACTCCTCCTGCTTGCCTCGTTCGCCGGGGCCGATATTCGGCTTCCGGCTGTTATTGGCGATAATATGGTTATGCAGCGTCAGACGACCGCGTCGATCTGGGGATGGGCCGATCCTGGCGAGCCGGTCACGATTGACGCCTCCTGGCAGTCGATTCCGGTAAAACCAACGACCGCGGACCAGGACGGCAAATGGAAGATCGCTGTAAAAACGCCTGAAGCGGGCGGGCCTTACAAGCTCACTATCAAGGGGAAGAATACCCTCACACTTGAAAATATTCTTATCGGCGAAGTGTGGCTCGCCTCGGGGCAATCGAATATGGAGATGCCCCTGGCCAAAGTGAGCAGCGCCTACACCGGGATCAAGGATTCGGCCCAAGAGATCGCCGCGGCGAATTACCCGGAGATCCGGCTGTTCCAGGTGGGAAATTTCTCCAGCAAAGAACCGCTTGACGATGTTGGGCCCGGTATTTCAATGTACGGTATTCCGGTCTCGGACTGCCAGTGGAAGGCTTGTTCGCCCGAGACGATCTCAACATTTTCATCAACGGCCTACTTTTTTGCCCGGAAGTTACATCAAACGCTTGGCGTCCCTGTCGGCATTATTGATTCATCGTGGGGCGGCACCCGCGCCGAGGCCTGGACACCGGCGGCAGGTCTGAAGGAGCTGGGATACACAAACGAGTTAAAGCAGGCACTCGACAGCCCGCAAAACCCCAGGGGAAAGATACCCACCCGACTTTACAACGGCATGATCCACCCGCTGCGAAATGTGACGATCAAGGGCGCGATCTGGTACCAGGGCGAGGGCAACTCGGGTCAGGCCAGCCAGTACCGTGACCTGTTCTCGACCATGATCACGAACTGGCGAACGGCATGGGGGCAGGGTGATTTCCCCTTTTACTATGCGCAGATCTCGCCGTTTGGGTACGGCCAGACAAACCCATCGCAGGAACTTCGCGAAGCCCAGCTGGAAACCCTTTCGCTCAAGAATACGGGCATGGCGGTGACGATGGATATCGGAAACCTGACGGACATTCATCCCAAGAATAAACAGGAGGTGGGAAGGCGGCTGGCACTTTGGGCGTTAGCGAAGGATTACGGTCAAACGGACCTTGTCTATTCCGGGCCGATCTATAAATCCATGGCCGTTCAGGGCGATACGGTCCGGCTGACCTTTGATCATGTTGGGACAGGCCTGGGAACCCGGGATGGCAAGGCCGTTTCTCATCTGACGATTGCGGGCGCGGATAAAAAGTTCGTTGAAGCCAATGGTGTTATCAAGGGCGATACGGTGATCGTATCAAGCGAATCAGTGAAAAAGCCGGTGGCGGTTCGTTACGGCTGGTCCAATACGGCCATGCCAAACCTTGCCAATAAGGAAGGGCTGCCGGCTTTGTCATTTCGAACAGATACGCGGCAGGACAAACTGCCCAATATCCTGTTCATCCTCGCTGACGACCTGGGGTATGGGGATGTGGCCTGTTACAACCCTGACTCAAAGATCCCCACCCCAAACCTGGACCGGCTTGCCGCCGAGGGGATGCGGTTCACCGATGCCCACAGTCCCTCGACGGTCTGCACGCCAACGCGGTACAGCATTTTGACCGGGCGGATGGAATTCCGGACGGGGATGAAGTGGGTGTTCAGCGGTATTGGCGGGCCGTGCCTGATCGAGAAGGAGCGGATGACGCTGGGGCAGATGCTGGGCGAGAAGGGGTATACCACCGCCTGTTTCGGCAAATGGCACATCGGCATGACCTTCTTTGACAAAGCGGGGAAACGTATCACGAACAGCGGCATCAAGGGCGTTGAGCAGATCGATTATTCGCGAGCGATTCCCGATTCGCCTATTCATCGCGGGTTTGATCAGTTTTACGGCACAGTGAGTTGTCCGACGACGGACTGGTTCTACGCGTTTGTCGATGGCGATCGTGTGCCGGTTCCGCCGACGAAGCTCCTGGATAAGAGTAAGCTGCCGAAACATCCTTATGCCAACGATTGCCGGCGCGGGATGGTCGCTGATAATTTCGACCATGAAGAGGTCGACCTGGTGTTTCTTGATAAGAGCGTGAAGTTTATGGAAGAGCAGGTGAAGACCCGCCCCGAAAAGCCGTTCTTTCTCTATCATTCGATGCAGGCGGTACATCTGCCCTCTTTTGCGGCGGATCAATTTAAGGGGAAGACCCAGTCGGGGCCGCATGGCGATTTCATCTTTGAGATGGATTATGTGGTTGGCGAACTGTTAAAGACGCTCGAACGTCTTGGTGTGGCGGATAATACGCTGGTGATGTTTGCCAGCGATAACGGCCCGGAGGTTCCGACGGTTATTAATATGCGAAAGACACACAACCATGATGGGGCCCGGCCCTGGCGGGGTGTGAAGCGCGACCAGTGGGAGGGCGGGCACCGGACGCCGTTCATCGTTCGCTGGCCGGGTAAGGTCAAGGCGGGAGTCACGAGCGACCAGCTGACGAGTTTGACCGATGTGATGGCCACCTGCGCTGAGATCGCCGGGGCGAAACTGCCGAACGATGCGGCCGAGGACAGTTTCAGTATGTTGCCTGTCCTACGGGGCCGCCAGGGCGACACGCCGGTTCGGCAGTACATGCTGCAGCAGACGCCTACTTTAGCCCTGTCGATCCGCGAGGGGAAATGGAAGTATCTCGACCATCAGGGGTCCGGGGGCAACAATTACGAACGCATCGGCGATTCGAGCATGAAGCCCTACGCACTGAAAGATACCGACCCGGAGGCGCCGGGACAGCTTTACGACCTTGAGGCGGACCCCGGCGAGACGAAAAACCTCTACAGCAAGCACCCCGGGATCGTCAAACGCTTAAAGGGACAGCTGGAAGCCTATAAAGAAAGCGGTCGAAGTGCCCCGCTGCGACGGTAGCGACACGACCCTTCCCGCGTCTTACGCTCTTCCTTAAGATGCGGGCAACAGGCCCCCAAACTCCTTATGACGCGAACGTCAAGAATAGGATGACCCTTATGAAGAATATGACACGCAAACAGTTTCTAGAGGCAATGACCGTGGGAGTTGCCGGCATAATGGCCCCCGGCCTTATGACCGGCTGCTCGAGTCCGGGAAAAAGGCACCGGCAGAACCCGGGCCCGGTAAAGATCCTTTCTTTTGGCGATATGCACCTCCTTGACAGTCCGTCGACGGCCTATCCCCGCAAGGTTATTCAGGCGATGAACGCTGAGGGCGGCGACCTTGTTCTGGCCTGTGGTGACCTGGGAACCGATGGCAAACGATCCGAGCTGGAACTGGCCCGGGACGTCCTTGACGAGCTGACAATGCCCTACTACCCCGTCGTGGGCAATCATGATGCGCTCTACACCGGCGAGCAGGAAGAAACCCTGTTTAGCGAGATCTTTTCTTTGAAGCAGAATAACTATCATTTTGTAACGAAAGGGATTCATTTTATTGCGATTGATCATGGATGCGGTAAAAAATACCGTGACAACAGTGTCCGGCCCAGGGTTATGGCCTGGATAAAAGAGACGCTGACGGATATCCCTGACGATGAGCCCATGATATTCTTCTCGCACTATCCTTTTGCCAAAGGCATTACATACCAGACCAAGAATGCCGCCGACGTACAGGCCCTGTTCAAGGGCAGAAAACTGCTGGCCATGGTTGGCGCGCACTTCCACGGCAATACCGAACAACGCGAGAACGGGATACTGATGACCACCACCGCCTGTTGCAGCGGGACACGAGGCAACCATGACGGGACAAAGGCCAAGGGCTACCGGGTCTTCCATATTGATAATCAGATGAAGATCACCACCGAATTCAAAGAGGTGAAATGAAATGGGCAGAGACCCAAAGATAACGCCACAGCCTTTGCCACCGTCGCCAAAGGCATGACCCCTGGCGGCCAATGAACACGACTCTTGAGGCGGGAGTCGATTCGCACGCATGGGGGCTATCGGCAAAAGGGCGTCCGCTCAGTCGATCTGGATATTCGCCGCCCCGATCAGGCAGCCCCCGGCGGTAGCGAGGCGGATTTGTGCGATATAGTATTCGGTGAGCACCTGGATTTCCATGGTGCGGCTTTGGGCATAGGTTTCCTGGGCGTCCAGCACATTGATCGACGATTGGAGGCCCTGCTTGTACTGGCGTTCTTCAGCCGCCAGGGTTCGGCCGGCCAGGATGGTGCTCTCACGGGCGGTTATCAACCGGTTCCAGTTGGTGTGGAGGACATCAAAGCTGTTGAGCACCTCCTGCTTGATCAGGAACTCTCGATTTTTCCGGGTGGCCAGGGT
>JAIPFO010000251.1 GCA_021736565.1 Phycisphaerae bacterium
GCGAAACCAGCCATTCCAGCAAAACGGGATTGGACTTTTTAAATAATCTTAACGTTTTGCGAAGATCCCACCCGGATATATCCAAAATATCATCAATCGGCAATTCGATAACATCCCGCCCCTCTTCGATGGTGAGGTACCAATCGGGCCGATTGACATAGAGAAACCTGACATCATAGTCACTATCCGGCGATTCAAACCCCCAACTGCGACTACCCGATTCCACCGCCCAGAGAATGCGAACGTTATGATCTTTTTCGATCTGTTTGAGGTTGTTTTGGATTGTTGATTTTATAAAATAACTCAAATCCGTAGCTGCTACTTAGAAGGAAGATATATTCCTGTGCAACTACCTTCGCGTATTTATGGTATTCAAGGGTAGGTTAGTCTTTTTTTTCGGATATTTTTACATTGTCTTTTTTTATTTTTTGACTGCCGTAAATGAAAGAACCCACCAGGCTGGCAAGCGTTGTTCCGCCTACAAAAGAACCGCTCCACTCGTGCCCTGCTATTATGATTTTATAAGAAAGGCATAGACCGAGTATGCCAATGCAAAAAGCAAAAATCAGGCCCAAATAAGCTCGTCTGTTTTCAGATTTGACCTGGTTTGTGTCTAATTCAAGAAATCCTTTTTCCAGTTTCTGTCGATGAGCAGACTGGTTTTCGGCCATTTTAAGAATGCGGTCAGCGGCCCCTTGGAGTACCTGTTCATATTGGCCAAGTTCGGCGGGATCAGGGATAGGGCCGGAGCGTAATTGCTGAGTGTGGCTAATTGCTGTGATTTGATTCTGGTCTTGCGGTGTTACTGCCACACTTTTCGATTTTGGTATTCTATCTTTTTTCGACATGAGTTTCTTCTGAAAATTGAACTAATGCATTGGAAATGTCATCTCCGATTGTGTACCAATCTGTAGCTAGAGCAGAAGCATCTGAGTTTGGGCCGCCCAGGTCTTGGGTCGTGAGTTTTTGTGACATATAACCAGAAAGGTCGAAAAGCGACCCTATGCCAGCTATAAAGCCTGTATTTTTATTTCTACGTGATTGTTCGTAACGTGTCATAACATTATCCTAAAAAGCGTACCCCAATCTTTAAGCAAAGAACTATGTTGTATTATCGTATATTAGCGGGTCAAAAAGCAAGAAAAAAGATATATTAGAATGTTTGTGTGTTATTGGACACAAGGGAGTGTTTCAGGTTGATTGGAGGCTAAATGGGTAGTATTTAATGCTGGTATGCATTCAATTGTCAGGAGGATGTCGGTTATTCAGGTCATAAATACTTCCCAATAAGCAGTTTTAGCTTATCATAGCTTGGGTCGGTGATTTTGGATTTGTCTGAGAAGATGCCCATTTCGAGGGCCTGGTGGTGTTCGCAGGTGGCGTTTAGCAGGGGGGCGGCGTTTGCGATGGCGGCTTTGATGAGGGTGACGGCGTTTTCGGTTGCGGCGGTGAGGTTGCCGATGATTTCGGCCATGAGTGCGTGCTTGTCTTTATCGCCGGGGTGGGGTCGCCAGCAGTCGTAGTCGGTGGGGAGTGCCAGGAGGGCATAGCAGATCTCTGCTTCGCGGGCGAGTTTAGCTTCGGGCATGCAGGTCATGCCGATGAGGTGTGCGCCCCAGGATTTATGGAGCAGCGATTCGGCGCGGGTACTGAACTGCGGGCCTTCCATGCAAACGTATGTTCCGGCGGTATGCAATTTCGTGTCAACCGAGTCGGCGGCGTCTATGAGTAACTGCCGCACCTGCTCGCAGAACGGATAGGCGAAATCGACATGTACCGCCAGGTCGCCATCGAAGAAACTATTCTGGCGTTTGAAGGTTTTATCGATCACCTGGTCGGGGACCACCAGGTCACGCGGGGCCATTTCTTCTACCAGGGAGCCACTGGCTCCGCTGGCGATGATGTGCGTGACGCCCAGTTGTTTCAATGCGTAAATATTGGCCGCGTAAGGGACTACCGAGGGGCAGAGCATGTGTCCGTGGCCGTGTCGGGGGAGAAAGGCGATAGGGATCGAATCTATCTCGGTCGTGATAATGGGGGCTGACGGTTTGCCAAAGGGAGTATCTATATCATGGGACTTGCCCTGGGTGGAGGCGGTCAGTGCCTGGCCCAGTCCGCTGCCGCCAATGATGCCAATTCTGCGAGGTTGATCTGTCATAAAATCTCCTGTCGTTTTCGTATGCAATGCCATAGATGTAGATGTTGTATACTACGGTTCTACTCTACATTTTTTCATTTACAAATTCACTGGCCAACTTTAGGGCGTCATCGAGCTTTTCGGGTTTTTTGCCGCCGGCCTGGGCCATCTGTGGCCGGCCGCCGCCGCCACCCCCTACGATGGGGGCGATCTGTTTGACAATATCCCCGGCCTTCACGCCGGCTTTGATCAGGTCGTCGGTTACCGCTGCCAGGAGCAGCACTTTTTCATCCTCAGTCACGACGCCAATCACGATCACTGAGGAGGGCGCCTTTTTGCGGAGCCAGTCGATCTGCTGGCGGATCATATCGACCGATGCGGCGGGCAGTTGTCCAATGATGACTTTGGCGTCACCAATAGTCTTAGCGTTATCCAGTAGTGCTTCTGCCGCTGATTTTAAATCTGTCCCGCTACTCTTTTTAAGCTGTTTTTTGAGTTTTTTATTTTCGTCCAATAGGGCCTCTATCCGGGCGTTGAGGTCGTCCGGTATCGTTTTGAACATGCCGGCAATTTGTTCCAGCTGATCATTCCGCTGATAGAGCAAGTCATTGAGTGATTTACCGGTCATCGCGGTGATGCGTCGTACGCCGGTGGCGACGCTTTCTTCCCGGGTGATCTTGAATGACCCTATTTCGCTGGTATTATTGCAATGGGTTCCGCCGCAGAACTCCCGGCTGAAGGCATCTTCCAGCCGGTCGGGGGTGCCGGCCCCAATGGCGAGTACTCGTACATGATCGCCATATTTTTCAGAGAACAGCGCCATGGCTCCCAACTTTTTGGCCTCGTCGATGGGCAGTACTTTAAACGTTACCGGCAATGCCGCTTCGATCTTATCACGGACCAGCTTTTCAACCTGTTGGATTTCATCGCTGGTCATCGCCCTGGGATGGGTAAAATCAAATCGTGCATGTTCGGCGCATACGTATGACCCTTCCTGGTGGGCATGTTCGCCCAGCACCTCTCGCAGGGCCCACTGGAGCAGATGGGTTGCGGTATGGTTTCGGCGGGTGGCTTCCCTGGCCGGATCGATGGTCACGGTCGTTTCCATGCCTACCATGGCACCGGAATCGTTGGTACTTCCAAAATGTACCGTTGCGGTACCGATGGTTTGTGTATCTTCGAAGTTAAATGTTATACCCTTGCAAGATATCGTGCCATGGTCACCCACCTGGCCGCCCGATTCGGCATAGGCGCAGGTGCGGTCCAGGACCAGCCCTATCCGCTCCCTAGCCGGAATGGCCCCCTGGGTGATGTATTGGCCATTATGAATAAAACCAAGGAGTTTCCCTGTGACGATGGTTGTTGTGAATTTATCAAAATCATGCGTTTCGGGCATGAATTCGGCGAGTGTATCGGCCTGGTACGCAATGTTTTTTTGAGCGGCCCGGGCCCGCTGTCGCTGCTGGGCCATCTGGTCGTCGAATCCTTTGATGTCAACGGTCAAGCCTTTTTCTTCGGCCAGCAGTTCGGTGAGGTCCAATGGGAAACCAAACGTATCATAGAGCCGAAAGGCCTTCTGGCCGGGTAATTGGGTCTGGTCGGTTTTTTTCATTTCTTCGACGTCTGCCTCAAAAATGTCCATGCCCCGGTCGAGGGTTCTGCAGAAGCTGGTTTCTTCCGATTCGATCACGTGCATCACATGTTCGGTCCGGTTGACAATTTCGGGAAAGACATCGCCCATTTCTTCGACGAGCGCAGGGACGATCTTGTACAAAAAGGGTTCGTGCATGTCCAGGATCAATCCAAACCGTGCCGCACGCCTGAGGATGCGTCGCAGGATGTAACCGCGTCCTTCATTACTCGGCAGGGCCCCATCGGCAATTGCAAAGGTGAGTGTCCGGACATGGTCGGCAATGACCCGGAAGGCGTTATCGGTGTCGTTGCCCAGTTTACTGGTATAGTTTTTACCGGTGACTTCTCCGATCTGCTCAATGATCGGCATGAATAGATCTGTATCGTAGTTGCTCTTCTTATTCTGCAGAACGGCGACAACGCGTTCGAGGCCCGCGCCGGTATCAACGTGTTGGGCGGGCAGGTTACTCAGTGTCCCTGATTCGTCGCGGTTAAACTGAACGAAGACCAGGTTCCACAGTTCGATAAATCGCCCGCAGTCGCCATTCACCTGGCAGATATGTCCTTCCACACCGGGCATATCGCAGCGGTCTGGCCCGAGGTCGATATGCACCTCACTGCAGGGGCCGCAGGGGCCTACATCGCCCATTTCCCAGAAGTTATCTTTTTTGCCGCATCGCAATATCTGGTTGGGATCGATGTCGGTGTTATTCTTCCAGAAGTCCTCGGCCTCTACGTCTGCGGGCAGATTATCCTTCTCGTCCCCGGCAAAAACAGTGGCCCAAAGCTTATCCTTCTCCAATCCCCAGACCTCGGTGAATAACTCCCAGGCCCAACTGATCGCTTCAGATTTAAAATAATCGCCAAACGACCAGTTCCCCAGCATTTCAAAGAAGGTATGGTGATAGGTGTCGCGGCCCACTTCTTCCAGGTCGTTATGTTTACCACTGACCCGAATGCACTTTTGCGTATTGGCGGCGCGAGGGCTCTGCGGTGTTCGGGTCCCGATAAAAATATCTTTAAACTGGTTCATCCCGGCATTGGTGAACAGCAGTGTCGGGTCGTCCAACGGCACCACTGAACTACTGGGCACGTGGCTATGGCCGCGCTGCAGGAAAAAGTCAATAAAGCTCTGGCGAATTTCTCTGGAAGTCTTCACAGTTCATACCTCATATTTTAAAAAAGTCAAATCGTATCGTTATGCATTAGTTCGTTGTTTCATACGGAGCATTGAAAAAGGCGACAGGCCTGATGTTCTATTTCAAGTTATCTTTTTTATTGACGCCAGCGTCATAAGTATTTTTCACGCCAGTTTTCCGCGTCTTAAAGTCGGATTTATCGCTCCAAAATTGACTTTTGACGTGGATATCATTTTATTATATATTGCCATCCGAATCAAAATAAATGACATGACAATTCTGTGGAAGCGGATACCCGCGTCATAAAAAGTGTTAAAGTGCGTTTTTTATATCTTAAAAGATGATTTGAACGGTTCAAATCGACCTTTGATGTGGGCGTTAAAATTGTCAGAATCTGATTTCAGGCACAAAAAACAGCAAAAAATGACCTGTCACTATCGAAAATGCACCCCAGGGAATCTGACCCCAACGGCCATCTTGCTATCTGGATTCTTTTCGGCCTGACAATGTGACGCGGAAGGTTATATCCTCAGAGGTCCCATTTTTTCCTCGTTTGAGTCCAACGGCAACCGTCTGGCCGGGCTCATAGCGGTTAATTGCACTGAAAAGGTCATTCCGATTGAAAATTCGTTTATCTCCAACCGATCTGATCAGGTCGCCCTGCCTGATGCCCGCTATGTCTGCGGGGGTTTTAGGCTCCACATAGGCGACCAGGGCACCTGATATTTCGTTGAGGCCGAGTCGTTTCTGGCTGACGGTGTCCAGTTGAAACGCCGGGGCGACCCCTAAAAATGCATGGGCGGTGACTTGCCCGAGGCTAAGTTTGTGGATTAAATCGATTGTTGGATTGTCCAAAAGGATGGCGAAGCCAAATATCATTCCACTTTTAACGCCGGTCCCCATCGCGGTATTGATCCCGATAACTTTACCCTCTGTATTCAATAACGGTCCACCGCTACTGCCGGGCATGATCGTGGCGTTTGTTTGGATGAGATTGTCATAAATCCTTCCTTCGACTGGATTTAAGTCTGCTCCCAGTCGGTTGATCAGTCCAAAGGTCGGTACCGGCGTCCCATCGGCACCGGTCCCCAGCGGGTTGCCCAT
>JAIPFO010000252.1 GCA_021736565.1 Phycisphaerae bacterium
AAACCACCACCCGTTCTTTCATCTGCAATAACACCCGGGCGCGCTTGATATCATCACGAACCTTCTTGGCACCCACCGGGCACACCTTGACGCAATTGCCACAGATCACACAAAGGTCAGACATCACCCGGGCATGACCCTCCTCAATTTCAATGGCCTTTACAGAACAATTCCGTAAGCATTTGTAGCAATCCTGACATTGTGCCACTTCCGTATATATCGGTCTGATCATATCCATAATATCTCTTGCCCGTCATAAAAGTTAAGACCACAGGGTCCACTGGTCGCCTGAATTGCCCCACGAATTAAACCGCCTCCTGACAGCCTTTCTTGAGATGATGCTCTAAAATCGCCACCACCGAATTGTAGTCCAGTTCCTGGTATCGCGTGCCATCAATTGTAATATGCGGACCACAATTGCAATCCCCCTCACAGAGACTCCCCTTCAGATTAATCTTTCCCGATAAATCCGCGTTTTGAATAGACTCTTGCAGGATTTGGATCGAAAGATTATTGCCACGCGCAAAGCAGGAGCTTCCCATGCAAAGCACAACTTCTATTTTTTGAGGACCGTTATTCAATTTTAGCCTCTCCTGTTCCAGGAACATCCAGCAGTTTTCTCAGCCCGCGGGTGAGAACCGCCAGGCTTGCCAATAAATCCACTCGCTCAACGACAATATTTTCCGGGACCGTCAGTTTCACCGGCGTAAAATTCCAGATCGCCCGAATCCCGGCATTCACCATCAACTCCGCGGTTCGCTGCGCCGCGTCAACAGGCACCGTCAAGATCCCAATATGCACATGCATGCGGTGCACCAACTCCCACAGCCGTTCCATATCAAAAATCATCTTGCCGTGAATCTCCTGGCCGATCTTTTCGGGGTCCGTGTCAAACGCCGCCACAATATTCATGCCATGCGACTTGAACACATTATAACCCGCCAGGGCCGCCCCCAGGTTCCCCGCCCCAATAATAAACACATCCCTGGAATTATCCCAGCCCAATAAGGCCCTGATAGCCCCCATTAACTTTGACACTTCAAAGCCAATACGCGGCTGCCCCACCACCCCAAGGGCCGCTAGATCCTTGCGTACCTGGACCGGCTCCAAACCCAGCTCCTCGGCAATGACGGCACTGCTGACCGTCAAGGCCCCTTGTTCTTCAACCTTTTCCAAAACCCTGAAATACAAGGGCAATCGCTTGATCATGGGGAGTGATATCACTTGATTTGGGTTCATAGCATCAGCCTGCCGGGTAAGAGTATCGTTAAATTCATATCGATAATGTTTTATCGATATAGAATTATCGTATAAAGTCACCGACATATCAAGTCAAAAATATTATTTTTTTTGCCGACCCAGTTAACGATACACACATATGGCCATAAGTCTTTTCCTAGAAAAGCTTTATAGACCATAGTGGCATTGATGCCCCCCGCGTCAATCCTGGGGGTAAATGACGATTCGATTGTGCACCAGCAGGACCAGATCGTTCTTTTTGTCCCCGGTGACCTCTGCGATGATGGCATATCTTGGTTCCCCGGCGGTGGCCTGACGCCCCTGCCCCGGGCTGGAGGCGACGCCGCGCGGTTGTTCGAACACTTTAAACGTCATGGCGTTGACCAGCGTGCCCTGCGGGTCAAATGTGAGGATCTGAAGATGGTGGCGGTTTTGTTCGCTGAGAATAATGTCCGGGCAGCCGTCACTGTTGATATCCCCGACAGTGATTTCGGCGTATCGGCCATCCTGGATGTCGGGTTCGAAACTGGCGACCTGGCCTATGGTGGCGATCTGGTCGCTGATGGGGATGCGGACCAGTCGGTCCGAAGCGGTCAGGAGGATGCTGGTGGCTGTGGGGCCGCCGAAATCGCCGGTCAGGATTTTTTCGACTGAAAAGGCGTCCATGTCGATCTGGTTTTCGGTTCGATAGGTTCCGTCGGCTTGCTGGGCGAGTAGAACCAGCTTATTGCGAGCACCGTCAAAGGTGACAATGTCGATAGCGGCTGATATTTTGCTCAGTTTACAGGCGGTCGCTGCGGTGATATTACTTTGCGGGTGCGGGGCCTGGTATTGATCAACCACTTTCCAACCCTGCTGGTCATCAAAGAACAGGGCGCGGGAAAAATTCTTTTCCGTGATGAGTGCCGCTGTTTTGCCGCCGGGTGCCAGCGGGGCAAAGGTCACCGACTGAGACTTCACTTTAGTGACCAGGCCGGCGTTGATATTCACACCGGTTTCCTGGGTGAACTGGTTGGCGGTTTTTTGACGGATCAGGAAAATCGGTTCATAGGACCTGAAAACAAGGATGTCGATTCGGCCGTCATGGTCAATATCGGCGGTTTTAATGTCCAGGGGGTCATCTTTGAGGGCCGTCAGTTCCAGTTCGGGGCCGGGTGCTGCGCCTGACTGGCCAAGATTGATCACGGTTCGCATAAAGAATTTTGATGAGCGACTCCCTGCGACCTTATCTTTGGCGATATAAACCAGATCGGGATGAAGGTCGCCGTTGATATCCGCCAGGTCGATCGCCAGGGGCTCCCCGGTGATGGCAATAGTTTCAGGGAAGGTCAATCGGCCATTCTTAAAATGGGTCAGGGCGATAAGTTTTTCTTCCGGGCTGAAGGCTACAATGGATTCCTTACCCGCATTGTTCAAACGAGCGGCACAGAGTTTTCGCATATCCTTGAGGCCGGGGAACGATTCGTACGTATTGAGAGACGCCTGTTTATTGGCGGCATAGACCAGGAATTCCGCGCGGGCCGGATCGGTGACAATAACGTCCAGAAGACGGTCGCCATTGATATCCGCGGTGATGATGTCGCGATTACTTGATTTGGATGTTTTGGGCAATGGGTAGGTATAGGCGGGAAATTCCTGTTTTTTTGACGCGTCGGACATGGCCGAGATAAGGACCCGTCCACTCTGTTGGGAAATGGAGAATATCTGATGATTGCCGGAATCGTCCAGGCTAAACAGCTCCAGGGCCGAAGGGACCGGCAGGCGATATCGAATTTCGGGCCCGAGTTTTCCGTTGGCCATCTGGAAGCGAACGCGTAAGGGGTATTCTTCGTGATGGCCAGTGAGGAACACAAGATCGGTGCGTTTATCGCTGTTAATATCGGCGAGAAATCCCTTTTTGATCGTATCGGAGGCACTAAAATAGCGGACGGGCTCGGCAAGGGTGCCATCGGTCTTTTGCACGATCACAAATGCGCCGTTCGTGGTCAAAAGCGCCAGGTCGGTAAGCTGGTCATTATTGATATCACCGGCCATGAGGGCGTTAATGGAGATGGCCCCCTCTCGGATGTCGATTTTTTTGACGGGCTGCCAGAGGGACTGGCGGGGTAGAACAGAATCGGTTGATTTTGACTCGGATAATTCCGCCGGTTTCTGGAGAACGATATAGAGGCCGTCTTTGGCCCAGAAGGCCAGGTCGGGCAGTTTGTCATTATTAATATCCGTGACGACCAGGGAGATGGCCGCTACGTTCAGCGGGTAGCTGTATCGTTTGAATCGCCAGGCTTTTTCTTTGCCGAAAATGTCGTTGATATCGTCCAGGTCGGTTGAAATGGGCAGAATATTCTCCGGTTCGAAGTCTTTTTTCTGCATGAGCTGTTCGATACGGGCCTTGCGATTATTGATCACGATAATATCGTTGAGACCATCGGTGTTCAGATCACAGACAATGGGTTTGCCAAGTGACCATTCCAGCTTGAGCGGCTCCATGGTGCCAAAGCCAAAATGGCCGGCGATAGCATTGGATGATTCGGCCAGGCAGAGGCTGTGGGTCGCTAAAAAAATCAGGGAAATGAGAAACATTGGAAGGATGTCGCGTTTGAGGGGATGAATTGGAGCCATTTTTTAATCCTTATAGTACTATAAAAGTTTGCCAATAAAGCCTTTATGTTTTTTTTGATCGTATCGTCGCCGTACTTGTTATTTCTGACTATAACGGAAATGTTTTTGGAACACCAGATTATTTTGACACCAGCGTCGTATGCATTTCTGGAGGCCATTTCCCGCATCTTAAAGGGCGACCCGCCTTTGGCGGATAACTTTTAACGTGGGAATCAATATTATGGTATCGTTGCTTATTAAGTCGCATTATGTGGCGAATTAAGTCACTTAACAGGGATAATTCGCAAGACCTTGCGAGTTGGTGTTTTGGGACTTAGGACGTGCCGGGCATGGGCTTTCTGGGCGGGCCATTCGTTATAATATTTTCTTGCGGGTTGGGATTTGAGTGTATATAGTGGGGTCGCTGATTGTTATTTTGGGTTCAGTGTTAGAAGTGATGCCCTGGCAATATATGATTTTTGGGCTGGAAAGGAATGTTTTTCATGAAAGTTAGTCGAATTATTGCGTTGGTGTGTATTTTTTTGTTCGTCATCACCTCCATGCTTCAGGCGGAGCGGATCGTGCTGAAGGATGGGTATGAATTGACTGGGGATGTGCTTAAGAATACAGATAGCGGCCTGGTGGTGGATATCGGCTTTATGGTGTTACGACTGCCAAAAGAATCGGTTGTGGAGGTCATTAAGGAGGATTCCGGCGATTCGGCTAGTGACCCCACAGTGACTGTCCAGCAGGATAATACAACCCAATGGCAAATCTATCATACCGCCAGTCTCAAACGGGCCACCATAGAGAAGAATTCGGAACAGTATGGCGAGGCGGTAGTGATGGTTTTGACCCCTGGCGGACAGGGCTCGGGGTTTATGATCAGCCCTGATGGCTATTTAATTACAAATTATCATGTGATCGCCGATGAAACACGGATAAAGATCACGGTGTTCAGTCGTTCCAAAAGCGGCTACGAGCAGAAGCAGTATAAAAAGGTGAAAATTGTCGCGTTTAATCCAATGTGGGACCTGGCCTTGTTGAAAATTGAGGAGGCCGAGGGGCCTTTGAAGTATGTTTACATGGGAGCGATGGACGAGGTGGAGGCCGGTCAGCAGGTTTTTGCGATCGGTAACCCGCTGGGGCTGACCCGATCCGTAAGCCAGGGGATCGTCTCGATCAAGAACCGGAATTTTTCGGGCCAGTTGTATATACAGACGACAACGGATATTAACCCCGGCAATTCCGGGGGGCCGTTGTTTAATCTGAAAGGGGAGGTGATTGGTGTGACCTCGATGGGGTATCTTCAGTTTGGCGGATTGAATTTTGCCATCCCCACCGACCTGGTCAAGCGGTTCATTAAGAATCGCGACGCCTTTGCCTATGATGAAGATAATCCGAACGCGGGCTACCGCTACATCCAGCCGGCCGGGCGAAGTGAGAAGACGGAAAAATTGAAATGGAAACTCCCGATGGGCGCTAAGAGTGAAAAGTGAGGACGGACTGTCGAGGCCCTATTCGACTGGGCTGGGATGACCAGAAGATGACATTCAACCGTTTTGACACCTGCTTCCCGCATCTTAAAGGGCGATTTAAATTCGTAACCCCCCTTTGGACGTGGGAATCCTATTTGAAATGAAACCCTGTTTTTTTGAAAGGTTTGCTATGAAAGCTAAGAGAAGTGTGTGTAGCGTGTTATTGGTTACCCTGATGAGTTTCTTGTTTTGTGGGTCGGTAGCGACCACGGCGGAGAACCCGGCGGATTGGGCACCGGCCGATGCGCTGTTTTTTGTCCAGATGAACGACATTAATCTGCTGCGGGATAAGATCAAAAAAACCAACAGCTGGGGCATGTATACCGAGGAGGCCATGCAGCCGTTCATTAGACAGATCATGGAGGAGGTCGATAAGAAACTCGCCGAGGGGATGAAGGATTTCTGGAAGGAGATCGGGCTGAGTGAGGCGCCGGAACAGATCCCATGGCCCCAGGGTAAAATTGTGGCGATTGGATTCGTCCAGCCGCGAATGATGAAGGTGGCCGATGACCAGGAAATGGCCGCGCCGGATTTTCAGGTGGTCGGGCTGGTGGACCTGGGTGACAATATTGATATTGCCCGGAAGATCAGTTTGAATATTACCCAAAAGGCCGCCGAAGAAGGA
>JAIPFO010000253.1 GCA_021736565.1 Phycisphaerae bacterium
AATGATCTGGCCAGGGGCTAAGTCTGCGGGGTCAGAAACGATCTCGTTGCCGGTGGTTAAGATCGCGATTTTCGGCCGGTCGTACACCCTGACGGTATGGATGCCACAGGCGAGCATGTTTGCCATTTCAATAGCGCCAATGTTTATGCCCGGCTGATAGATGAGCTTGCCGGTGTGGATGTCTTCCCCCTTCATGCAGATATTGGTCTTGTCGCTGTGCTTGAAGACTTTTACCTGTTCACTGCCGTTGTCGGTGTGTTCGAACATAATGACCCGGTCGGTATTTTCCGGTACCGGGGCCCCGGTCATGACGCGGCTTGCGGTGCCGGGTTTGAGGGGTTTTGTGGGCGTTTTTCCGGCGGGGATATTTTCCAGGACGGTGTAGAGGTCCCGGCGATCCTCGGCGGTGACGGCATAGCCATCCATGGCGGACTTGTTGAATGGGGGCAGGTTGAGCCGGGAGAATACCTTTTGCGTGAGGACGTGGCCGTGTGCCTGGCTGACGGGGCAGTCATGAGATTTCAGGTGCCGGGTTGAGAGGTGTTTGTCTATCGTCGCGAGTGCCTGGGCCAAGGAGATCGTGTTTTTTGTTATGTTGTTTTTTTGTTTATCCATGCGACTGATCATTCTTTAAAATGTATTGTTTATGTTCATTTAAAAGTTTGCAAACGTCCCTGGCCTGGCGAGAGGGCAGGAGGGTTGTGAGGAATTGATACCATTGTTGTTCGTCGGCGTCTTGGGCGATGACGATATGTGCGGCCGCTTTGAGCGAGTCGGCGTCCTTTCGAATGTTTGTGGCGTGGCGGTTGGCGGCAATGAATATTTGCACCTCGCCTTTATTCTGGAGTGCCAGGGTATTGGATTCAATGATGTGGTGGTCCCGGTGATTGGTTCTGGTGAGGAATTGATCGAAATCCACTAAGTTGGTAAAGTAATTATTTTTCTTATTGCGGTCAGGGGTGTTGTGGCCGATCTTTACGGCTATGGCATTGGGCAATCGTGAGGCGAGCTGCTCGGCGAGCCAGGTTTTTCCAACATGTCGGCATGCACCGGAAATGATCCAGATCATTAGAAGGGCTCCTGTGGGGTCTTAGGCGTTATTAGCTGTGTCGGTCAACACCGTTGATGGTGAACAGGGGGTGGTCGGTCACTTTGACGATTTCGTTCATGTATTCTTTGACGGCTTTCACGCTGCCGGGAAGTGCGAAGATGAGGGTTTTGCCTGCCACCGCCGCAACGGACCGGCTCAGCAGGGCCCCGGGGATCTTATCGCCGTATTTTATGCGTATGTGGTCCATGATGCCCGGGATGAGTTTGTCCGATATGGCGGTAACGGTTTCCGGGGTGATATCGCGTGGGCCGATGCCGGTCCCGCCGGTGGTGATGACGATATCGATGTTGGCGTTTATGGCGTTGATGAGCGCCTGGTGGAGTCGGTCCTGGTCGTCTGGGAGGAGTATGGGTGAATATTGGATGTGCCAGCGACTTTTGGAAAAGTGGTCTTTGAGGATCTGTTGGATCTTGGGGCCGCTTTTATCTTCATAGACGCCTGCCGCGGCCCGGTCGCTCAGGGTGATGATGTTTATGGTTAAGGTTCTGGGGAGGTAGGTCACTTTGTCGGTGGGTTTGATTGTGCCGGGTTTGATGACCTGGGCGAACAGGCCTTCTTTGGGCATAATGCAGTTACCGACCTCGGTAAAGATGGCGCAACTGTCACCGTGGCATTTTTTGCCGATCTGGGTGATCTGGAGCTCTGTATCGTTGATAAGAAATCTATCAAGCGGGGCGACTTGTGAAAAATCGAGGCCCTGTAGCGTGATATTTTCGGCAAATTCACCGGGCAGGGTGGGGCGGTTATTTTGTGCGATGAAGTGATCAATATGCTCCTGGGAGAGGAGGCTGACCTGACGGTGCCATGGGCCGGCGTGTGCATCGCCGATGATGCCGTTTTCGTTGAGTTTAATCTCATCGACGGGTGTTTTAATGGTACCTTTTTGTCGGGAGATATTGACAGACTTGACGATGATGGCGGGCTCAGACATCCTTTTTAACCTTTTCAATCAGGGTTATTTCATTGATTTTCATTGATTTGTCCACCGCCTTGCACATATCGTAAATGGTTAACAGGGCGATGTTTACAGCGGTCAGTGCTTCCATTTCAACGCCGGTGCGGCCGGTGCAGACGACTTTGCTGGTGACAATAGCGGCATCGTCAGAAAGTTCGATTTGAACGTCGATTTTGTCAATGATCAGCGGGTGGCACAGTGGGATCAGGGTGGCGGTTTGTTTGGCTGCCTGGATACCGGCGATACGGGCGACGCCCAGGACGTCACCCTTTTTCATGGTGTTCTCACGGATAAGGGAAATGGTTTTCTCGTTGAGCAGGATCTTACCTGTGGCCCTGGCGATGCGTAATTGCGGGATCTTTCCGCTGACATCGACCATGGAGGCTTTACCTTGTTGATCTGTGTGACTCAATGTATTCAAACTAACCTCCTATGCGGTACATCTGGTTGTCGCGACTGTATGTGCCTTGTTCGGGCTTGCTTCCAATGGCCAATTGAATGGCCTTGCAATAGTCCAGTTTTCGAATATTGTATTTAATGTCGCTGAAGAGGCAGGGTCTTAGATATCCATCCGAAGAGAGCCGCAAGCGGTTGCAAATGGCGCAGTTGCCGCCATTGCCGCCATCGACGATACTAAACGAGCCGGTTTGGATATTCATTTTTTTGATAAACCGAACCTGAAGTCCTTTTTGTTTGGCAAATGCCGCGACTTCCCGGGCGTTTGGGTCTTGTGATGAGTTTTCGACGACACAGTTGAGCTTGATGGGGTCCAAGCCGGCATCTTGTGCGGCCTGGATGCCGGAGAGCACATCCTCCAGTTTTCCACCGCCGGTGATGGTTGAAAAATGTTCGGGCGATACGGTGTCGAGGCTGATGTTTATGCGTTTTAGGCCGGCTGCTTTGAGGGCGTTGGCATAGAGGGGGAGCAGGGTGCCGTTTGTGGTCATGCATACTTCATCAAGGCCGTTGAGGCTGTTGAGCAGTTCGACCAGGTGGAGGATATTCTTTCGGACGAGGGGTTCGCCCCCGGTGATACGAATTTTTTTGATACCCATTGAAACGGCCACTTTAGCAAAATCGCAGATCTCTTCGTAGGATAATATATCGTCGTGGCCTTTTGAACCGATGGCGGTTTCGGGCATACAGTAGCTGCACCGCAGGTTGCAACGGTCTGTGACTGAAACTCTCAAATAGTCAATGGTACGATTGTATAAGTCTTTCATTACTGTTTTATCTTTTTCTTAATTGATAATATTGAGGCAACAACACCGGCGAGGGCACCAAAAAAGGTATAGGAAGCAATTTCGAACCAGATCCCGGAGAGCCCAAGGATATGATGAGGTGATAGTCCTGCCGGTAAGATGTGTCTTTTAGCCAGGCAGATCAAGCCGGCCAAGGCGCCAGCGATGGTAAGGGCTCCGATCATCCCGGGGCCAGCGATCTTATGCTTTTGGAGGGTGTTGATCACCCCGTCCAGCATGAGGCCTGCCATGACGATCAGGGGCATACCGATAAGGCCGCCGGCCAGATTCGCACCCAGGGAATAGGTGGAAACCGCTGCGGCCAGCCCACCAGCTGCGGTGCCAATTTTGCATCCGCCGCGGAGGCGGGCGACCAGGACCGGGGTGAGCCACAGGAATGTTTTGTGCCCGGGCATGCCGAGTTTCAGGCGAACAAAGGCGATGAAGCATCCTGTCATTGCCCCGACGGCGATCGAGAGCAGTAACATTTCAACCTGGTCATGGTGTATTATGTTTTGAAGACTTTTTCTTTTTTCGGTTAAGGGGTATCCAGAGATTGTCATTATCACTCCATTCTACTATGAGTACAGGTTTGCCGTCCATGAGGTCGGGACGGGCCCAGTTAAGCGTGTCGCAGGATTCATCGGTTCCCGGAGTACGATGGCCGGGGGCCGGTATGATTGTAACACCAATATTTTGAAAATCACGAATATTTACTATTTGGGGCAGGTCACGAAGGCCGGGCAGGTCAACGAATCGGCCGTCATTGCCCCGGGCTCTGAGGCCAACGGATGCCAGTGCGCCAATAACGCCCTGGCAATCGCCGCCCAGGCCGTGTAGTTTAACCGATGTTCCCCTTGTCAGGTTAAAGGAATCTTTGATCTGAAGGATGGTCTTTTGAGCCGCCTGGCCGAAATCTGAAATATCATGGGGCACATCATCGCCAAAAGCGATGCAAACACCGGGATCGGAGCCTTCGGCTGAGGCGTTTGCGACATATTCAAAGGCAAAGTCAAAAGCCTCAATATTTTTATCGGTCAGGCCGGCGATACAAGCGCCGCTATTGTGTGAGGTGTATGGGATGGCCCGGTCGAAGAGGAATTGGTGCCGGGTGACGCCGAGCGATCTGATGCCCCTGGCGACAAGTTCAGCGCATAATTTTCGGGCCAGGGACCCGGTTCCGGGACTGGTTAAGTTGTCGGTGTCATCTATTCCTATGAGAATCGTTCGCATTGTCTATTTTACCTGAACTCTCTTCTGGGGCTTTCTTGTACCATGTGTACTGAGCCGCCGATTATGGCGTAATTGACGCCTTTTTTATACCATCGGTGCGAGGTGGCCCGGCCACTGAACCAGCTGTCGCTGAAGAGCCACATCTGGTTGTCACTGGTATCTTTTATGATGCGTGGCCATGGTGTGTTTTTCAAGAAAAATGTACTTAAATATCGGTCGGTTGGCCTGTCGCTGAAGCAGTAGTAGAAGTATCCAATATTGCCATGGTCGAGATTGTTCTGGCTGAATATGAGATCGTCGGCTTTTTCGCTCGGGCAATAAAATATCTCCGGACAGTCGATGTAACCGCTGTCCGATAAGTTCTTTATCAGCGTAGTATGGGAATTGTGAAGCTGCTTGTCAATGGGGAAGAAGGAATTATTATCGGCGGCGTACATATGGCACGCCAGGAGGAGATTTTTGAGATTGGTTTTACAGATGACCAGTTTGGCCTGATCCTGTGCTCTTCCCAGGGCGGGCATAAGAATCGCGACCAGGAGGCTTATGATCCCCATGACGATGAGCAGTTCGACGAGCGTAAATGCGTTTTTACTCTTCTTAATCAAAATTTTAGTTCGTTCCTATAAGCCAGTTTTGGGATAACATCGCGAGATCGGCCAGGTCGACTGCCAGGTCGCCATTCAGGTCGCCGGCGACGGTGACGGCAAAGGTTGAGACATTCTTTTTATTGTTATGGGTATCGATCAAAGAGCGGTTGGTATGGTAAATCGATGGCTCGGGGTCGGTGCCCACATAGCCATAGACGCTAAAGACTACAGGAGCGGGGACCGAATCGAATGAATATTCGATGGTGATGGTTCCGCCTAATGCCGGCAGACCTGTGACGCCTGTCACGCCAAAGACGGTGACCATGGCCGTTTGGGAGGCATAGCTTATCGGGTCATTCTCTGGCGTTGTGATGGAATAGAAGCCACTGGGGCGGCCAAGGGGGCTTGAATAGAATGCAAAGTCATCCTGATTCAAATAATAAGGGGGTTGGCCTTCCAGGTTCAGGGTCATAGAAAAATCGGGGGCGAGATGCGTTGCGTCAATGGCCACCAGCAGGAGGATGTCGGTAAAAACGTTACTATCGCCGGTATTGGTAATTTTAAAATTGCCGGCCTTGTCCTGAGAGACCATGTGGCCTTCCATTTGTCCGCCATGAATGAATTTTAAGGCGTTCATACCCCTGGCCTTATCTCCGGTGGCGGCCTGGACAAACGAGACCGGATACGATGTGTTTATATCGTTGCAGTCGGCGGCATTGACGGGGTACATGTTGGGGGCAATCTGGTCAGGTGACATTATCCAGCTGTCCGCTGTAAGGGCGTCCCAGGGGATATAATCGGCATGGATTATCGGGCTGATCGCCAGTAGAAGTAAAATGGCAGAAAATAGATTGACGCCAGCGTCATAC
>JAIPFO010000254.1 GCA_021736565.1 Phycisphaerae bacterium
TGGTTTTATCTTTTTCACGCTCACGGTCGTTGGCCAGTTCGAACTGCGTGGCGGTCAATACCGTGATCTTCTTGATACCCTCGGCGTCCAGAATATTATCGGGACACAGCAACGCTTTGTCGGTCTGTTCCAGGTAATCAATCGCGGCGTCTTCCAGAACGTAACCGTTCAGGTCCGTGCCGATAATCTGCAGTATTTCTTCTTTAAACTCGACACGAGAGACATACAGGTCGGCGAAGTCGAATTTCTTACCGATACTCTTGAGCGCTTCAGAGAACTTGGCATCAAACAACTCATAAAGCGCCTGTTCGTCCGAGGCCCGTACGCAGCCCAGCGTTTGGGCCACTTTTTTAACATCCTCTACGGTGTTATTGACCTTCACATAAAAGGCAACCTTAATGTCGGCACGCAGGTTGTCTTTACAAACCAGACCCTGGGCACCATGCCGGTCAATTTCAATTCGTTTAACCGAAACATCCATGTATTCGACCATATGGAAGATGGGGATCACCACCTTACCGGAAAAACTCACCTGCGTCCCCCGCCATCCATTTCGGATCAACGCTTCGCCCTGAGCGACTTTGCGATAGCATTTGACCAGCAGGAACAAGCAGGCTATCACTATAAAGATAAAAATGCATAACGCGGTTAATAATGTATCATCCATAATTCCAGCTAACATCATAATAAATTCTCCATTTCTACGGTTGCGATGGTATAAACGCCTGTTTTTGTATTTTTACTGAGTACTACAGCCTGATCCCCTTTATGCAGGGTACAGCCATCTTCGGTGATCGCGTTAATTAAAATAGGGGCCCCGCCCGAGGTCACTTCCGCCTGCCCCATCTTGTCGGAAACCTGGGTGGTCGAAACAACACACATTTGCCCGATAACATCTTTGATCGTATTTTCATCATTGTTTAAGCTGGCAAAAAACGCCCTGAACGGCCTGAGGGTAAACTTCGTGATCAAAATCGTGATCACCATATTACCCGCACAAACCGGCAAAGCCATCAGCATCGACCGGGTGGGGTTCAGGTAGTAGTTGCCAATAATAGAGATCGTCCAGAAACTCAAGACGCCGATACTGACAATGATCATGGCAGGGACTTCACCAATGTAGAAAAATTCCAAAATCGAGGAAAGAAATCCGCCTCCGCCAATATCACCATCTACATCCACATCGGCATCCGCTTCCGGAACGTCAATATCAAAGACACCCAAATCCAGGGCACCAAATATGACCATAAGCCAGTATAACAACACCAGGATCAACAATAGCGTACTGATAAAGTTGACCGGCAAAAATGCTTCTTGTATCACTTCCGGCATGAGCGTATTCCTGAATTAAAAATGAGTCTGTTTTCCATCGTTGCTCTTGTATTCTTTTTTTTAGAGTGCTTATACAATTTATTCTTTCTCATTAACCCCTGGCTTCAGCCAGGGGGCTGGCACCTACACCCCCCCCACCCCTGACCTATTTTTCCTTTTCCATCTTATCCTTCATCGCCAGTAATTCCGAATCAACCTGCAGGTCACGGGAATTTTCCACCAGGTCCAGGTCGCTGAGGCTGTCCGTTCGCATCTCGCGCATGACTTCCGCTTCCGTTTCGGCCATGATCACATCGTTTTCCAAATCGTCTATCCCCGCCATATCACCGCTCAGGGTAGTTGCGCCGCTCAGTTTTTCATCGAAGGCTTTATAGGCCTCCGCCGTTTGTTTTCGGCTTTTAAGTTCCTGAAGTCTCAGTTTAGCCGTTTTTAACTGGTCTTGCAGCTTGATCAGGTTATCACGCAATTGCCCATAGGTCGCCCGGCCCTTTTCGATACCCGGTTCGATCTGGGTCATTCGCTCGGTGAGCTTAACCTTCTCAGTCAGTGCCTTCCGGGCGCCCGGTTCGTCACCAGCCTTAAGCAGTTGCTCCGCCTGAACGATAAGGGTCTGCTGTTTTCCCAGTAATTCATCCCTCTGCCTTTCCAGCCGTTTATAGTTGGCACCATAAATCGCCACACTGCCCCGCCCCTGCTGGATGATCTCTTCCATTTCCCGGATTTTCGATTCCAATTCCTGCTCCGGGCTTTCAACCTTGTCCAGAAACCAATTAATATTGGCTTTGGCAATACGTTGGATTCTATCAAAAAGTTCCATTACAATACTCCTTTATACGATCATCCCGGCCCTACATCTCAGGGGCACCTCTAAAGTCAGAATCAACGCTTCGCTGTACTTTTGACCCGGGCGTTACATCTGCTGTTTCAGTTCCGCCAGACGCTTGTCGATTTCCGAGTTCTGCTCCAGTTCTTCCAACTGTATCTCCAGGCTGGGGTCCAGGATACTTTCTCCCGCCAGGGTCGCCAGTAGTTCCAGTTCCGCCTCAGTCTCTTCAACATTCGCCTCCAGGCGGGCAACAGCATCCAATATGCTGTCCGATGAGCCCACGGAGCCGGTAACCGTCTGTTGCACCCTCTTCTGGGCCTTGGCGATCCGGGCACGGGTCAGAATTTCATCCTTCTTGGCCCGCAGTTCCTCAAGCTGCTGGTAGATTCGCTTGCGCGAAATGGTGGCATAACCCTGGGAGTTTTTGGCCGTTTCCAGATGATCCTGGGCGACAGAAAGTTTCTTCTCCGCCTCGATCTGAGCTTCCAGCATCAAACGAGCGGTCTCCTCGTTGTTTTGTCCAACCGCCATGCGAGCCCCTTTGGTGAACCGTTCGATCTGAGCCTGGTGATTCTTCACATTCCGCTCGGCCATCTTCACACTCGCCATGGCGCGGGCCTCGGCTTCGGTAGCCGCTCGAACCTGATCTTCCATCTCCTCAATAAGGATCGGAAATACAACTTCAGGGTCCTCAACCCGGTCCAAAAACGCTTCGATTCGACCGACGGTGACGCGATGTAAACGTTTTAAAATACCCATCTCTGTACTCCTAAATAGGGTTTCCAGAATAAAACTGGAATGACCGACGACGAAGAACACATTCTGTAATGGTGTACGACGCTGTCCTTCTGATCGTCAATTACACTTCGTTTCATGGCCGTTGAACACTAACGGGACGAAGCACGGTTAAGGATCATTTTTCGACATTCCAGAAAGATGATAATTGGCATCCTTCTCAAAATCAAGAAAATTTAAAAAATATTTGTCAACTATCAATGAACTATCTGTAACTTCTTTTTAATATTACGGTTATGTCGGTTCGTTCATGGTGTTTTATACTTTAACATTGATATCGCTCACACAATCCTGTATAACGTTGTACTAACATTGACTCCCACGTCAAAAGTCAAGCTCAACACGTCTAAATACTTATTAAGTTAATAGCTAATGAGTTAGACGGATACTACATCAACTTGTTACATAAAATCCTGCTGAGTAGAATTATATGGCAGAAAAAAACATTTTATTGTCTATTCGCGACCTGAAAGTGTCGTTTTTCACCGAAGAAGGGGAAGTTCGCGCGGTCAACGGGGTGAGCTATGATACCTATCCAGGTAAGACCCTCGCGGTCGTCGGAGAAAGTGGGTGCGGTAAGAGCGTAACCGCCCTGTCGATCATGCGATTACTCTCTGAACCACCGGCCAGGATCATCGATGGCGAAATTCTGTTTCGAAGCCAGAACCTGCTGACATTCAGTAAAAAACGGATGCGAACGATTCGGGGCAATGAAATCGCGATGATCTTCCAGGAGCCGATGACCAGCTTGAACCCGGTCTATACCGTCGGCCAACAGGTAGTCGAAACGATTAAACTGCACCATGAGGACAAGCAGGGTTCATTGGCCTGGTCGCACGCTGAGGAGATGTTGCGATTAGTCGGAATCGCCGACCCGGAACTCCGGCTGCATGACTACCCCCATCAGTTGTCCGGGGGAATGCGGCAGCGGATCATGATCGCCATGGCCCTGAGCTGTAACCCGGCAGTATTAATCGCCGATGAACCCACAACAGCACTGGATGTGACCATTCAGGCCCAGATATTGGACCTGATCCGCCAGCTGCAGCGGCGGAGTAAGATGAGTGTGATCCTGATCACCCATGACCTGGGGGTGGTCGCCGAAAATGCCGATGATGTCGTGGTGATGTACGCCTCCAAAGTGATGGAAAAAGCCGATGTGCACACCCTGTTCGATAAGCCGTTACACCCCTACACCCAGGGGCTATTGCGGTCACTGCCGAGATTAGGCACCAAACGGGACCGGCTGGAAGTAATTCCCGGAATCGTCCCGGACCCGTTGCATTTCCCGGACGGCTGTAAATTCCACCCCCGATGCCCCTATTGCCGTGACAATGACGATAAAAAATGCCGAAGCGTAGAACCCCTCCTGGAAAAGGTCACCAGGGACCATTCTGTGGCCTGTTGGAAATGGCGGCAGATAGCGGAGGAAACCTCTTGTGACCGATAATAACACACTATTGACGGTTAAAAACCTCAAGACGCACTTCCCCGTCAAAAAAGGCGTACTGGCAAAAAAAACCGGCTGCGTGAAGGCGGTGGATGGAGTGAGTTTTTCGATCAAGACCGGCCAGACCCTCGGACTCGTCGGAGAGAGTGGCTGTGGAAAAACAACCGTCGGACGGTCACTGTTACGACTGGTCAATGCGACCGATGGTGAGGTTATATTTAACGGCGAAGATATTTTCAACGCATCCCAACGGCGAATGCGAAAACTGCGACGCGAGATGCAGATCGTATTTCAGGACCCGTTTGGCTCCCTGAACCCGCGAATGACCGTAGGAAACATTATCGGCGAGGCGATCGGCGTGCATCGACTGGCACGCGGTCGCAAGAAACGCCAGCGCGTCATAGAGCTCCTCGAGAAGGTCGGGTTATTGCCAGGACATTACAATCGGTATCCCCATGAATTTTCCGGCGGACAGCGGCAGCGAATATGTATTGCCCGGGCACTCGGGCTTAACCCAAAATTACTCGTCTGCGATGAACCCGTCAGTGCGCTGGATGTCTCGATCCAGTCGCAGATCATCAACCTGCTCCAGGATCTACAGGAGGAGATGGGGCTGACATACCTGTTCATCGCCCATGACCTGGCAGTAGTGGAACACATCAGCGATTATGTGGCCGTAATGTACCTGGGGAAAATCGTCGAATATGCAAGGGCAATAGACCTTTACAATACCCCCAGACACCCTTACACGATGGCACTGCTCTCGGCGATCCCGCAGCCAGACACCAAACGAAAATCACAGCGGATCATCCTCCACGGCGAGGTGCCCAGCCCAAGCAACCCCCCCACCGGCTGCGCATTCCGAACACGCTGCACCATGCAAACCCGGCGATGCGCCTATGACACGCCCACCTTAGAGCCCAAAGGCGACCAGACCGACCATGTGGCCGCCTGTTGGGTCACTGAATAATAAAACAAAGATAACGCCAGCATCAAACTCAGACACCTGGCATAACAACATAAGCTGTAAAGGAAAAGCCATGCTAAAGACCAAAGAAAAATTCTTACAGGACCTATTAAACGCGCCCAGCCCATCGGGCTTCGAACAGCCGGCCGCCAAAGTCTGGCGGGCCCGGGTGAAGGACCATGTCGACCAGATCATACGGGATGTGCACGGCAACAGCATTGCGGTTTTGAATCCCAAAGCCCCGTTTAAAGTAATGATTACCGGACACATCGATGAGATCGGCCTGATGATCACCCATATCGATGAGAAAGGCTTCCTGTCCGTCGGCCAGATCGGCGGAATGGACCCCTCCTTACTGGTCGGCCAGCGATTGAAAATATTAACCGCCAAGGGCATCATCCCCGGTGTGATCGGTCGAAAGGCCATTCACCTGATGTCACCCGAAGAACGCACAAAGGGCGTCAAAATGGAGAATATCTGGGTCGATATCGGTGTAAAAGACAAAAAGGAAGCCGAAAAGATGGTATCGATCGGTGACCCCATGGTCATAGACGTAGAATATCAAAAAATGGGCGATGACCTCTTCGCCGCCCGCGGATGTGA
>JAIPFO010000255.1 GCA_021736565.1 Phycisphaerae bacterium
AGGAATGTTTTTTTTGGGGGGGATTGGTGGGAGGGTACCCACAAGGGGCACACCCTACAATGATGTACCTTATTTGGAGATGTGGTGTTATGGGATATGATCCGGAGATTCATCATCGCCGTTCAATCAGGTTAGAGGGGCGTGATTATTCTCGGGCGGGGGTTTATTTTGTGACGATTTGTACGCAGGGGCATTTGTCGTTGTTTGGAAAAATCGAAAATGGTGAGATGAACATTAACCAGGCGGGGGTTATGGTTCAGCGGCAATGGAATGATCTGCTTGTTCGTTTTGATACAATCAAATTGCATGAATTTATCGTAATGCCCAATCATTTTCACGGGATCATTGAAATTGTAGGGGTGCCCCTTGTGGGTACCCAAAAATCCATGCGAGGCCCCCACACGGTTGGCGATGTGGTGGGTGCATTTAAATCGTTATCTACTAATGAATATATTTTGGGTGTAAAAAATAATAATTGGCCACGATTTAATAAATATTTGTGGCAGCAGAACTATTTTGAACATATTATTCGTAATGAAAAATCTTATTTGAAGATTTCAGAATATATAAGGACGAATCCCTCGCGATGGAGTGAGGATAAGTATTATCAGTAGTGGTGATAGTAATTTATATTGAAAGGGTAAATGATGGGATTGAAGCAGGTGGTTGAGCAGAATGATACGCGTTGGGGGCGGGTGTTTGATTTGGGGGTTCAGGGGGTGATATTGGTTTCTTTGGTGGTGGTGGTGTGGTGGCCGGGACGCCTGGATGAATCCAGGTGTTAATGAGAAGGATGGGGCCTAAGGGAGAAAAAGGGACAGGCATCTTTTGGGTACAAAAGCAGCGAGTGCCTTTTTCAGGGCGGTCAGTGGGCGAGGAAATGGTATGGGTTTTTTTTGTGGGTTGAGGGGTTGGCGGCTCTGTGTTTTTTTGATAAACCATTGTGATATAAGCAGTTATAATGATTATGGTGGATGAATTTTCTGGGGGTGGTGGTCTGTTCCATCTATTTTCTATTGACAGCCAACGGTAAAGGGAGTTTAATTCAGCCTTGACGCCAGCGTCATACGTATTTTGACGCCGTTTTCCGCATCTTAAAGGGCGATCCAAAAGCTGATGAATAACGTTTGACGCGGCCTTTTTGTTGAATGTACCCCTAATTTCATGTAGGAGATATGATGAGCAGATATTTTTCAATTTTGAGTGTTTTTGTTTGTTTATTGGGCCTGAGCCTTAGTTCCTGCTCGGATTCTAAGGATGCCGGGGCTGAAAGCGGGCGTGTGTCTTTGTTTAATGGGACCAGCCTGGATGGATGGACAATTCTTAACTGCCAGGCGGTTGTTGACGGGGGCGATATTCTTCTGGTCAAGGGCAACGGCCTTGTGCAGAGCCAGGCGAAGTATGGCGATTTTGTGCTTGAGTTCGACTGGAAGGCCCTTCGGGAGAAGCAATGGGACAGCGGGGTCTATTTCCGCTATGATTCGGTGCCCGAAACCAGTTTCTGGCCCAAAAAGTACCAGGTGAACCTGAAACAGGGCATGGAGGGGAATGTTGATTCGCTCAAAGAGGCACGCTGTGAGGGGCTGATCAAGGCGGGTCAGTGGAATCAGTTTAAGCTTACGGTTCAGGGGACCCATGCGTCGCTGGAGATTAACGGGCAGACCGCCTGGGAAGCGGATGGGCTGGGGGAACCGGCCAAGGGATATATCGCCCTGCAGGCCGAGGTGCCCGGCGGCGGACAGCATCGGTTCCGTAATATTTATGTGACGGAACTGGACCCAACCCCCCCGGAATGAACCTGGACGTTTTTATAAAACATAAGCCTGACGCCAGCGTCATAAATATTTTGAAGCGTTAATACTGGTATCTAAACGACGTTTTTACGCGTCAATATTGACTTTTGACGCAACCATCAAATCTATATAATTTAATGACTTACATTATTCGTAATTGAATAAATGATACGCCATGAGTCCGTCAAATCGCGAGCACTCTTGGAGACTGGATAACCACTATTGATCGACTTTCTACTTCAAATAAAGCCGGGACAGCTTGCGGCTTTGGCCACCGCGATATGCTGGACGTTAACGGCTTTATGCTTTGAGTATTCGTCCAGACGCATCGGCTCCCTGTCAGTAAATATCATAAAAATGTACCTGGCGTTTATATTGTTTACAGTCTTTGCATGGCTATTCCGGGGCAGGCCGCTTCCGACTGATGCCAGTATGTTTAACTGGTTTTGGCTTGTTTTATCGGGACTTATCGGCTTTGTATTGGGCGACCTGTTCCTGTTCAAGGCTTTGGCGATCATCGGGGCACGGACATCCATGCTGGTTATGGCACTGGTGCCGCCGGTTACCGCGGTGATCGGTTTTTTCCTGCTGGGCGAAACAATTGCGTTGTGGCACTGTTTTGGAATGACCATTACCCTTGTGGGGGTGGCAACGGTCATCCTCACCCGCCAACGTGGCACCAAAACGCTCAAGCATTCTGTCAGGGGATTAGTCTATGCCGGTATCGGCATGGCCGGCCAGGCGGTAGGATTGATATTAAGCAAATATGGGATGGGCGAGTACAATGCGTTTTCGGCAACGCAGATCAGGATCATTGCCGGGCTGATAGGTTTTACATGGCTCATGTTTCATTTTAAAGCATGGGGCCATCTCAAAGCGGCCTTTCTAAACACCCGGGCGATCAAGGTCACAACAATAGGCTCGGTGTTCGGGCCGTTTATTGGCGTCTACCTGTCACTACTGGCGATACAACATACCTCGACCGGGGTTGCCAGTACCATCATGGCGATCGTGCCGGTGTTGATCATTCCATTTTCGATACTGCTGTTCAAGGAAAAGATCAACCTGCAAGAGATCTTTGGAGCGATCATAGCGGTTACAGGCACGGCCATCATGTTTTCATAGTGGTCGAATGGCAGTCGCAGGACCTTTCGAGGGTTTTCTCTTGGGCCCACCTTACCCTAATGTTACAAAAAACATCTCATAAGCCCTTTAATATCAGCACATTAAAACAATTCACCGAAGTCTTTCCAGCCCGCTCCAGTTCGCCTCGGCCACAAAACTGCAATATGTCCGGTTTTTATCCGTTTTATATTTGACCGGAAGGCGTTATATTAGCCGTCTTGTAAGGATTCAATGCAAATGCAGACGACTGCGCCCTAAGTATGAACACCAGGATAAAATACTTTTTAAAATGGAGATTCAACGTGAAAATTAGATGGACAGTGGTATTGTTAATTGGTTTGTTAGTGGTTTCGGCTGAGGCAAAGTCGCTCAAGGGTGTTCGGCCCAATATTATCCTGGTGATGACCGACGACCAGGGAATGGGAGATCTATCCTGCCTTGGAAATACCGTATTAAAGACGCCGAACCTCGATAAATTCTACGAAAAAGCGACCCGGTTCCGTGAATTTCATGTCAGCCCGACCTGTGCGCCGACCCGCTCGGCGATCATGAGCGGCCGTCATGAGTTTCGTAATGGCGTGACTCATACCATCCTGGAGCGTGAGTTGATGGCCCTTTCGACGACGACCATGCCGCAAATGCTGCGAACGGCCGGCTATGAGACGGGGATCTTCGGTAAATGGCACCTGGGCGACCCCGACGCATACCAACCCTACAACCGGGGATTCAGCGAGGTGTTCATCCACGGTGCCGGTGGTATCGGGCAATCGTATGCTGGCAGTTGTGCCGACTTTCCGCCTAACCAGGTTGGTAAGGGTAAATATTTCGATAATGTGATCCTGCATAATGATACCATTGTCAAAACAAAGGGATTCTGCACCGATGTCTTTTTTCAGGCGGCGTTAGGCTGGATCAAGAAACAGCATGAGGCCAAGACCCCCTACCTGGCTTACATCGCCACGAATGCCCCCCATGGCCCGATGCTGGCCCCGGAAAAAAACAAGAAGCGGTTTCTGGATATGGGTTATGACAAAAATACCGCCGGCCGTTACGGTATGATCGAGAACATCGACGAAAATATGGGGCTGCTCGTGCAAAAACTGGATGAATGGAAGGCGTGGGATAATACCCTGGTCATCTTCATGACCGACAACGGCCAGGCCGGCAGCAGAGCCACCTTGAACGGTAAGAAGGTAAAAATATACACCGCAGGCTTTAAGACGGGTAAAGGCTCGCCTTATGAAGGCGGCACACACGTTCCGGCCTTCTGGCGATGGAAAGGTGTGCTTGGCGAAGGCGTGGATATTTCGGCACTGACGGCCCACATTGATCTGTATAAAACATTTTGTGACCTGGCGGGTGCGACGATCCCGGCGGACATCCAGAAAATCGACGGGCGGTCGATGCTGCCGCTGCTTGAGGACCCGAAGGCCGATTGGCCGGACCGTGAGCTTTTCATCCATGTTGGCCGTTGGAGCAAGAAGGGCGCGGGACGATGGGGACAAGGAAACACCGATCCAGAGAAAGCAAAGTATAATCATTGTGCGGTTCGCACCCAGCGGTGGCGATTTGTCAACAACACGGACCTGTACGATATTATCAACGACCCTTACGAGAAGACCAACGTGATCGATAAACACCCCGAAGTGGTAGAAAAGCTCCGTAAAGCGTACGACAAATGGTGGACTGAAACCCTGCCGCTGATGGTCAACGAAAACCGCCCTCTCGCCAAAGAACACCCGCAGGAAGTTCGCTACGACAAACAGCTTAAAGAAAAAGGCATTCCCGATTGGACCCCGCCGACGCTGTAGTCTCGCAATGCAACACAGGCCGTCAATAAGTCATTCAGGAGACAAAAATGAATCGACGGGATTTCATAAAATTAATGGGGGCTGCGGGGATGGCGTCATTCACGGGCGGTGCTTTGCCCGGGACCGCCCTGGCCTCTTTATCAAAAGCGGCCGATGCGGGTCCGCCGAATTTTTTGTTCATTCTTGCCGACGATTGCACCTTTCGTGATATCGGGTGTTATGGCGGGCAGGCGCATACGCCGAATATTGACCAGCTGGCCAGAGAGGGGATGCGGTTTACGCATTCTTTTCAGGCCGCCCCGATGTGTTCGCCGACCCGGCACAATATCTATACGGGCTTGTACCCGGTCAAGAGCGGTGCGTATCCGAACCATACCTTTGCAAAGACCGGAACAAAAAGCATCGTTCACTACTTGAAACCTTTGGGATACCGGGTTGCCCTTAGCGGCAAAAGGCATATCAGCCCCAAAGAAGTTTTCCCATTTGAATATTTACCGGGCTCTAAGAACCCGGACATGAAAGCGGTTGATACGTTTGTTGCAAGTGCCACGACTGAAGGTAAGCCGTTCTGCTTATTTGCCTGCTCCAACGAGCCGCATAGCCCCCATGACAAAGGTGATTCGAGCCAATATAAGGCTGCGACGCTTAAACTGCCCCCCTACTGGGTGGATACGCCCGAGACGCGTGTGGGTTATACAAAATATCTTGCCGAGATCACCTATCTTGACGGGCAGGTTCGGGATTTACTGGGCATTCTTAAAAAACATGGCCTCAGCGAGAACACGATCGTGATCTTCACCAGTGAGCAGGGTGACGGCCTGCCCTTTGCCAAGTGGACCTGTTATGATTCTGGCTTGCAAAATGCGCTGGTGGCACGATGGCCGGGCAGGATAAAGGCCGGTTCGGTCAGCGATGCGATGATCGAATATGTCGATGTTGTGCCGACTTTTATCGAGGCGGCCGGGGGAACACCTACGCCGGTGCTTGAAGGGAAGAGCTATCTTGATGTCCTGCTTGGTAAAACTGAGACGCATAAGGAATATGTCTACGGGCTGCAAACCACACGCGGCATCATTAAAGGTTCAGACCATTTCGGCATACGGCAGATTCGCAGTCGGCAGTTCAAGTATATTGTTAACCTGACACCAAAGGTGAAATTTCAAAATACCATAGTCGCCAGTAACGG
>JAIPFO010000256.1 GCA_021736565.1 Phycisphaerae bacterium
GATGTCAACGATAAACCGGGTGCCGGTTTTACCTGATTTTGTGGCCGAAATGGTTATTTCGTCAAGATAGACTTCGCCATCGCATCGGAACCGCAGTCGGGTCTTATTATTCAGGCTATTGTTTTGAATAATAACTGACCCGCAATTGAAATTATCATTGACTTCCGCGTCAAAAGGCAATTTGAGTATCTAAAATCAGCCTTTAAGATGCAGAAAATGGGCTTCAAAAATACTTTTGACGCTGGCGTCATATATAGCCAAAAATCAACTTTGAGATAGGATCTTAAGGGATAGCCCCAGGTGGGGCCTTCACCGGTATTGACTGGGACTTACCCCTTTGATCTGGCGGAATACCGTGGCGAAGTACTGGCTGGAGCTGAATCCGCAATCGAAGGCAATATCGGTGATACTGCGGTTGGGGTCGCTTTTCAATATCTGGACCGCCGACTCAATACGGTAATAATTCAGGTATTTCATCGGCGTCATATTACTGATCTCCCGGCAAAGGTGTGTGAAATGGGTCAGGCCGATATCGCAATACCCCGCCATCATCTCGACCGTCCAGGGTTCGTACAGCAGTTTAGGGTTTTCACGCAGGTTCTGAAGGAACAATTCGACGGTCCGCTGCGAGGTGGTCAGTTTCGGCTCCAGGATGATCTTTTTGTTGTCGAGCATTTCATAAAGATTCAGGAATAATTGGTTGATCAAAACCGCCAGGTGGGAGATGTGGCAGGAAGAGTCCTCCTTTTCCAGTGCCGCGGCGATCTGCCCAAAGCAGTAGGAAATTTCCGAAGAGGCGTGCCAGACGGGTGTTTCATTATGACTGAGCAGGCGGGTAAGTTTCTTTAGAACCTCCGGCGAAAGGATAAACCAGTCCGGCCACTTCCATTTCTGATGCGGCCGACGCACACCCACATCCAGGATGATCCAGTGCAGCCGTCCTGCCCCAATATTCGGACCGCCCAGACTGTGCGGTTGCCACGGGCGAACCACCGTCAGTGAACCGGGCTTTAAGTGGAACGGATCGTTATTTACCGTAAAATCAGTCCCCCCGGTCTCCATAAAGGTTAATTCGATCCCTTCATTGCGATGTGTCGCCAGGCCCCAATCCTGCGTTCCAACCGCATCCCAATATCCAACGGAAAGGACATTCGGTAACTCTTTTGTACGTAGGGGTTTACCGGGATATCCCGCGCGGGTCAGGGCGTTGAGGCGGGTCTTGTCCTGCTCAACGGCATTTATGACGGCCTTGCAGCGGTCCGCGGTAAAGGTTTTTCCCTGGTCATAGTAGATAAAAGGGTCGGTTTGCAGAGTCATAATCGTGATTCACACGTCATAAATCAATCCGCCAAAGGCCGATCGCCCCTTAAGATGCGGAAAACAGGGTCAGGATTTTATGACAGGGGCGTCTTGTATAATATTTTTCACTGTTAAAAATTGAAAGATTAATATTAAAAATAAGATATCATAAGTTATTGTAGCAAACAAGAATTAAGTTGATGTCCACGTTAAAAGTTGAATTTGGAGTGATATATCAGTCTTTAAGACGCGGAAAAGGACACTCAAAATACTTATGACACTGGCGTTTAAGTTGCTTTGAGATTGTTTAGATATTTACAAATGAAATATTCAGAGCCGTTTCAACGTTTATTTATAGTGTGCAGTTGTTGACTTTCGCACTTTTTTATACGTTAATTCAATAACAAATGAATGATTCAAAAATAAAAAGTACGAAAGCGTACCAGTTGAATTGTATAGAAATTGGGTGTCTGTTCACGAAAAAATTGACGCCGGTGCCCTGTTTGAAGGAGTTACACATTGAATATTGGACTATTTTTACTGATTGAACCGTTTGCAAGTGTCGAGCAGCAGTTGAAGCACGCCAAAGAAATGGGGTTTACCTATGCCGATATTACCGATACCAACGCCGGGGGCAGCATGCTGGGCACCGCCGGGTTCTCCCCCACGGTCAGCCTGGATGAGAACCCGTTCGAGGTTAAACGCCTTTTCGAAAAGTATGGGATCACCCCCTTAACCGTTTGTGCCCATGCCGGGCTGCTTGAACCGAGCAACCCCGGGATCTACGGAACATCGGAGATCATGAAGACGGTCCAGTTCGCCGCGGCCATTGGCATCAAGGACGTCGTAACCACCGATACCGACCCCCGATCGGACTGGGCCCGGAACCTTTCCTATCAAGAGAGCATTTTTGTCATGGCCGAGAAACTTTACACCCCCGTGAAGATGGCCGCCGATTATGGCGTTCGTATCCTGCTGGAACCGCATGGCCCGGTCACCGACAGCATTCAAGGGCTCCAGGATGTGTTCGACAAACTGGGCAACCCGGATTCCCTGGGGGTAAATCTGGATACGGGCAACGCCTGGCTGGGCGGCACCGACCCGGTGGAAATGGCCAGGGTGTTCAAAGAGAAGATCCACCATGTTCACTGGAAAGACCTTGAGGCCGAATGGGAGCCCAAGCGTGGGACAATGTTCGGATGTGGTTTCTCGAATATTGCCTTGGGCGATGGCGTCATTGATATCAAAGGCGTTTGTGATGTTTTAAAGGATGCGAACATCGAAAGTGGTACATTGGAGATCATCGCGCCTGAAGACGTTCTCAAAAAGAGTGTCGAGTATCTCAAACAGTGTGGAATGTAAAGTGAAATTTTCAAAAACCAGAGGTGTATTATGCGTATGAATGTAAATGATATTTTATGGCGTTTATTGTTATTGGTTCTTGTGGGGGGGCAGATGGCCCTTGGGGCCGACCCAACACCCAATGCCCAACCCCAAACCCCAAACCTTAAATGGGCTAAAGCCGATCATTCCATCGCCCTGACGAACAACGAAAAGATCGTCTGGCAGTTTAACTACGCGCCGAAACAATCGAAGCCTTATTTTCATCCCGTCTCGTTGTCCGATGGGACAGTCCTGACAGAGAACAGTCCCAAAGACCACCCCTGGCATCACGCGTTGTGGTTTTCATGGAAAAAGATCAACGGCGTTAACTTCTGGGAAGAAGATCAAAAAGGGCAGTGTGACGGTAAAACCAGTTGGGAAAATGTGAAAGTAGTCACCAATAAGGATTATTCGGCCGTGATCACCATGGACCTCAACTACAATCACAGGGGCCAAAAGCCGATCGTTTCTGAAAAACTGAAAATCAAGGTGTCACCCCCTAACAAGGACGGCCTATATACCATGGACTGGTCCTCCAAATTCAAAGCCTGCTCAAAAGCGGAGGTCCTGTTTGACCGGACACCCCCGACCGGTGAGCCGGACGGTCAAGCCTGGGGCGGCTATGCGGGCCTCTCTGTCCGGTTAAACGGCAAAGGAAAAGACTGGACCGTTGAAACCGAAAAGGGGCCGGTCAAGTGTGATAAGGAAACCTACCGGGGCAAAGCAAAATGCATGGATTTCTCAGGCGTCATCGACGGCCAACCCGCCGGGATCGCGATACTCGACCATCCGAAAAACCTGAACGCCCCCACGCCCTGGTATGCCAGTGCCGGCAACCCCATGAAATACTTCAGCCCGGCCGTCATATGCGATAAGCCCTACACACTCCCGGCGGGCAAGTCATTTACTCTACGCTACAAAGTGATAATACATCCGAAAAAATGGGATGCAGGTATTCTGAAAATCCTGACCGATCCTAAAAAAAATAAGTAAGACGCCGGGGGCATAAGTATTGTTGAAACCCATTTTCTGTATTTTAAAGACCGATTTTTAACGCAGGAAACAAGTAAAGGACGATTTGACTTATGAAGAAACGAACAACCAGGCGGCAGTTTCTCAAGCGAACAGCATTCGCGGCGGTTATGCCGACGATCATTTCATCAACCGCACTCGGCCAAGGAAAGATGCCTCCACCGAGCGAAAGGGTTAACATTGGACATATCGGAGTCGGTAACCGGGGCGGCGGTTTATTGGGAGGTGCCCTGAAAAAAAAGAATGCGCAGATTGTGGGCATAAGCGATTGCTTTAGCTCAAGAAGGCAAGCGGCAATAAAGAAGATTTCAGATGCTTATACCCAGCAGGGACGGGTCGTGGACACAACGGCCAAGGGCTATCCGGACTTTAGAGAAATGCTGGCACGTGAAGATATCGACGCTGTCGTTATCGCCACCCAGGATCACTGGCATGTGCCGCTGTCGATCTATGCCCTGCAAGCCGGCAAAGATGTTTATGTCGAAAAACCACTCGGGGTCTCTGTCGATCATGGCTTCAAACTCCGAAAACTCGTTCAGGATAAAAACGCGATTTTGCAATATGGCACCCAGCAGCGAAGCGATTATTATTTCAGATTCGCCTGCGAACTTACCCGCAATGGCTATATCGGCGAACTTAAAACGATCGATGCCTGGGCCGCTGGCATGCGAGCGCCCGGATGGTACGCAGAGACCTTCAAAAAATTCCACCCCTCAACACCGGCCCAAACGCCGCCGGCCGACCTGGATTACGACCGCTGGGTCGGGCCCGCCCCGATGACACCCTATACCGACAACCGTGTCACCGAATGGGGCACGTACCACATTTATGATTACGCCCTTGGTTTTATCGCCGGCTGGGGTGCCCATCCGCTGGATATCGCTCAATGGGGCAACAGCGATGACGAAACGGCACCGGTCCTTTACGAAGGAACCGGCACCATTCCGACAGACGGCCTGTTTGATACCATCGCCGAGTGGGATATGCATTGCACATATGCCAACGGCGTGAAAATGCATTTCATGGACACCATAACCGCCATGCCGGCCGTCAAAAAATATCACCCCGATGCCCGCGACCATGGCACGACATTTCATGGCAGCGAAGGGTGGGTTAGCGTAAGACGCGGTGCCTTGCATTGCAGTGATCAGAAGATGCGAAAGATCAAACTCAAAGAGACCGACACGCACCTGTACCAGAGCAATGATCATATGGCCAATTTTATCGACTGTATCAGAACGCGAAAGCAGCCCATTTCGAATGTCAAGGCCGCCGTTCAGTCCGACCTGGTCTCCCATTTAAGCAACGCCGCGATTCGCCTGAAACGCCCCATTAAATGGGACTCCAAAAAAGAGCAGATCATTGGAGATAATGAAGCAGTCAAAAGCATTAACCGGACAATGCGAAGTCCGTGGACCGTATAGGACTCTACGAATAAGAGTGTTCAGGGCCTCGGGGCGTGGGCGTGTGGCCTTCGTACAACAGCCTGTTTAAAACGAGATAAGGAATATTATGCGTATCAATATGAAATTAACCGTTGCTGTCCTTTTACTCTGTCTTTCTTGGCGTCATGTCCATAGCCAAAATACCAACTCACCGACGCTTTCGATCGACCAGAAGGAACTGAAAATCGCTTTCGATGGGCGGCCAGACCTTATTTATTCTTTCCGGTCCGTTCCCGCTAAACCCTATGTCAAAGTCCTGAGAAGTCCATCGGGTGTTAATATTTTGAGAGATGCGCCGCATGACCATTTACATCACCACGGCTTGATGTTTGCGTTAAAAGTAAACGAGCACGATTTCTGGTCAGAAACCAGTACCGACGGCCGCCAAATCCATAAAACTTTTCAGGACGTCGATCTCAACGTTGAGGACCAAAATGGCCTGGCAACCTTCGCCAGTGCTATTGACTGGGAAGAAGCCGCCTCTAAGAAAGTCCTCCTTAACGAAAAACGGAAATTGACGCTGACCCGATCGAAAGAGGTCACTCTTCTAACCTGGAATACAATATTAAAAACGGCCCCGAAGAGAGAGCCGGTGAAGATAGGCGGCGACCATTTTTTCGGCCTCGGAATGCGATTCCTGCAAAGCATGGATAAAAACGGCACTTTTACATACGCCGACGGCAG
>JAIPFO010000257.1 GCA_021736565.1 Phycisphaerae bacterium
GGCAAAAGTAAACATGATCGACGGAGAAGAAAAATGGACCGCGCTGATGTTCGCCGCCGCCGAAGGTCAAACCGCTACCGTCAAAACCCTGCTCGACCATGGCGCCAATTGGAAAATGCTCGACATCGACGGTGAGTCCGCCCGGGATTTCGCCGCTAGTAAAAACCACACTGAAACGGTCAATGTCCTCGATACGTTCGCAAAATCAAAAGCCAGCAAGGAATGATGCCAGCGGCATAAATATTTTAGAGCCCACTAATCACCCCTTAAGGGCTGGTCCACCTTTGACGGATCGCCCTTTAACGTGGGAGTCAGGAATAATCCCGTAACGATGAATTATCGACAGATATTTCGACAACTTGGCATTTTGATCATACTGGTTGGCAGCTGTATGAGCACCTCGCTCATCTGGGCGATCCTCGACCGTCATAACCCAAACGCTATCCGCCATATTATTGCCATTGCCATCTCCGTTTTTATCTGCCTGGCGTTAGGCGGTATTGGCCTGTGGATCGGTCGAAAGGCCGACAAACTCGAAGGCATGTATCGCAAGGAAGCCATCGCGGTGGTCGGGCTCGGCTGGCTGATCTGCGGGTTGATCGGGGCGTTACCATTCCTCCTCTCCGGCGTAATGACCGGGGCCTGCCCTGACTGGACCTGGTATGATCGTGTCGCGTCTGCCATTTTTGAAAGTGCCAGCGGTTTCACCACCACAGGGGCCAGCATTTTTCCTTCCCCTGAATCCCTGCCCCGGGCGATCCTCTTCTGGCGATCTCTAACTCACTGGCTCGGCGGCATGGGTATTGTTGTACTGTTCGTAGCGATCCTCGGCCAGGTCGGCCCCGGGGCAAAGTTCCTCTTTACCTCCGAAGTACCCGGGCCAATGTCCGAGTCCATTCGCCCGCGAATACGACAGACCGCCATGCTCCTATGGCGAATCTACCTGGCGATCTCACTGGCACAGGTTATTTGTCTCTGTCTCAACGGCATGGACCTCTTCGAATCATTCTGCCATACCTTCGGGACCATGGCCACCGGCGGATTCAGCACGCGTAATGCCAGTGTCGGGGCGTATAACAGCTTTGGTATCGAATTGGTCATCATCATTTTCATGGTGCTGGCCGGAACCAATTTCAACCTCTACGCCAACATCCTCCAGGGCCAATGGCGACAAGTATTCCGCAACCACGAACTGCGTGCCTATCTGCTGATTCTACTGGTCACGACATTACTGCTGACATTCGATCTGACCTTCCACAAAGTCCACGCGATCGGCCACTCCCTCCGCGCATCAGCTTTCCAGGCCGTCTCTATCATGACCACCACCGGATTCGGCAGCGAAGACTTCGATAAATGGCCCACCTTCTCACGATGGCTGCTGGTCACCATGATGTTTATCGGCGGCTCGGCCGGCTCTACCGGCGGCGGCATCAAGGTCATCCGCATCCTGCTGTTCGTTCGTATCGCCATGCTGGAGATCGAACAAACATTCCGACCCAGCGTCGTCCGCCCTCTCAAGATCAACCAGCACCCCCTGGACGATACCGTTCGACGTAACATCGGCGTTTACATCGGCCTGGTCCTGGTCATTACGTTCTTATCAACCATTATTCTCACCATTCTGCAACATAACGATCCTGAATTTGACATCGAAACCGCCTTCACCGCGGTGATCGCTACAATAAACAACATCGGACCGGGCCTCAGTATGGTCGGCCCCACCGAAAACTTTGCCTTCTTCTCAGCACCCGCCAAATGCTTCCTGACATTATTGATGATTTTGGGACGGCTGGAGTTTATGGCGATATTGTGCCTGTTCGTCCCGGCATTCTGGAAACGGGATTAAAAAAGACCTCCGCGTCATAAGTTTTTAACGCGTTGACCCTGGTGTCTAACGGACATTTTTTCATGGTGACATATTTTAATTTTTCACCGAGTTCATACTTATATATCGCCCTGGGCGATCCCTTAAATACAGACGTTGCTTGCAGCGTCTCTTAATTCTTTACTGGAGAACAATTATGAAAATTAAACTACTCTTAATGGCCCTCTTACTGATCATTCCCGGTTGCGGCAAAAAAGAAAACACGCAGAAAAGCCCCGAGGGCACGATACGTATCTTTGCCGAGAACCTGACCCAGATGAATAAGCAAGGCTTCATGGCCGTCATCGACGGGAAACCACTGGAAAAAGAGGTCCTGGGTAATATGCTTGAGCTGGTCGGGACCATGGAACAGTTCCGAAAAGATATCGTCGCCCAATATGGCGAAACCGCCGGGGCCGATTTTCAAAAGGCCGGCTCAATGAGTGGTAAACTCGACCTCGCCAGTTTGAACAAAAAAATTGATGAAATGAAGATTGACATCCAGGGCGACAAGGCGACCTGCACCTTCCCGGATGATGAAAAACCTATGGCGCTGGTTAAAAAAGAGGGGCTTTGGTATATTGACAGCAGTACCATAAAAGCCACCGATGGCATTGAAGCGGATCTCAAAAAAGTCAGCCAAATGTGGAGTCTGATCAATAGCAATGTCCAGAAACTTCGAAAAAAAGTCGGCCAGGAAAACGTCACCGTCGATTCACTCAAAAAAGAACTCGGCGAGACCATGATGAACGCGTTCATTACCACCCTGGCACCGGAAATGAAAATGGATATGGAAAAAATGAAAATGAATATGAAAAATGGCACGCCAAACGAAATGCCAAAAATGGAGATAAAAATTCCCAGTAAACAAGATTGACGCTGGCGACTTCCTTAACACGTAACACCATAGTAAAGGAGTTCTCATGGACACCCTCCAGGCCATTACCACCCGCCGCAGCGTTCGCAGTTTCAGGCCCGACCCCGTTGACCGCGAACAGATCGACAAGCTAATGCACGCCGCGATGCACGCTCCCAGCGCGCACAATGAGCAGCCGTGGCATTTCATTATTATTGACGAGCGAAAGATCCTCGATGAGATCCCCAAGATCCACCCCTATTCAAAAATGCTCCTGGAGGCCCCCCTGGCCGTTTGCGTCTGTGCCGACCTCACCTTGGACAAAATGCCCGGCACGAATTTCTGGGTGCAGGATTGTTCGGCCGCAACCCAGAATATCCTCCTGGCCAGTTGCGATCTGGGCCTTGGCAGTTGCTGGCTGGGCCTCTATCCGCACGAAGAGCGCATCCTAAAACTAAGAGCGATGCTAAACCTGCCCGAAACCGTCACCCCCTTTAGTATCATCGCACTGGGCTACCCCCAAACCGCCCCCAAACAACCCGCGAGCCGATATAAAGCAAACAGGGTCCATGAAAACAGATGGTAATACCGACTGTATTGCAGGCTCGAATTATTCACCGCCGTCTTTGGGACTTAGTCATATTAACGGCCGCCAATAAATGAATCTTTTGGCATAAAAAACACATGGCCGCCTGGCTCGGTAAACGTCACGCCTTCTGGTGTCCATTCAACTGAACATTTTTCAAGATACTGATCAATGTCATTATGATATTCAAACGAATAATTTTTAACATGACCATGGCGAATCTCATTTTGATCTTTCCCGACATAGAGAAAATAATTTCTTGGTAAAGTAAAAGGTATATGGCCAAAATCAAGATTATCTTCGACAATATGAAAGTAATACGGCCCAGAACTCTTATAGTCAACCGCCATGGGTTTTTCCCAGGTCCTGACGATCCTGAACGTTGGCCTGGCCAGCCAGAATAGCAGAATACTCGTGAGAAGAAACGAGAGTAATACGATAGCGAGCAGGGGCTTGAATTTTTTCATTGGCGATACCATAAAACGAAATGGGTGATAGCAGTCACAAATAATATTGCTTACAGGGCAAACATAATGCGACAATCCCGAGACGCATTGATTATCATGCTGGTGACTAAAATGCGTTTCGCAAAACTGCCAGGCTCTTCGGGATGGCGGTCTGGTAATCTTCCTGGCCTTCGAATTCCAGGGAGATGTAGCCGCGGTAATTGTATTTTTTCATGATCTGACCGATCCGGGGGTAGTCCAGGTCGAGGGTATACCAGAGCCCGCCGCCGTAATAAGTTTTGCATTGCATGAAGACCGCCATGGGGGCCAGCTGCTCGAGCTTGTCGTAAGGGTCTTCCAGAAAATTACCCGTATCCAACAGCACGCTGAGCCAGGGCGAATCCACCGCCTCAACAATTCGCCGGACCCCTTCGGGCGTTCGGCCAAGGCCCCAGTGATTCTCTAAACCCATCACAACGCCGCATTTTTCGGCGGTTGGCAGACATTTCTCCAGGCTGTCGATCACCCAGGGGTAGCCATCTTCTTCGCTATAGCCCGGCAGCGGCGGCTCAATGCCGCGATTGGCCATCAGGGCGTCAAAATTCTTACTGGTGCCCCATCGCCCGGTATTGATGCGAATACAGCCGATGCCCAGTTCATAAGCCTGCTCGATAAATGTGATCGTCTTGTCAATATTCTCCTGACGACTGGCCTTATCGGGTGAGACAAATCCCTGGTGGGTCGAAAGACAGCAGAGGTCCATGCCATGGACCAGGGCCGTTCGTTTGATCTTTTGAAAGTAGCCTTTGCCCGGCGGGGCCATCTGGATCTGCAAAATATCAACGCCGTCAAAGCCCAGTTCCGCCGCCTTTTCAATACAGGTTTCAATCGGCATCTTCATGCCCGGCTTAAACCGCCAGAACGAATAGGTCGAAATCGCGATCGGATTCCCTCGCCCGGGTTCCTTGCCCGGAATATCCGGGGGGGCGGTAACGCCACCCCGTGGCCCGCAACAGCCGCCCGCCACCCCGGCAGCAGCACCGGCCAGTAAACTATGCCCAAGAAAACCACGTCGATTAATTTTATCCATTTTTCAAGTTCCTGTGAAATAGAGGATCGTCTCAAGAACAATGCGTCAAAATACTTAGGATGCTGGCGTCAGGAGTGTATTCTAACCCTCCTGCCGGTGCATTGCGATAAATCTATCACAATAAAATAGTACGCAAGAACTCCTCATGGTGTTATCGAGTTTTGGGTTCCGGCAGCTTGAGCTCGGTAATGATCGCGCCAATGGTGGAGAAGATCGTGAAGGCGAAGATGCCCCAGATGAATGTTTCGACAGTCTTTAATTGTTCAGGAGCAGGTCTCAATAAATGTGCCAGGGCCAGATAGGTCAGGCCATGAGTAATTCCCAAAGCCACCCCGCCAATGGAAGCCAGAACGATTCGCCGGCCAAAAGTCAGCCCGCCGGCAGCCAGTGTAACCGCCATCCCACAAAGCAATGATATGACCAGAGCCATTATTTTCATATCACCCAGCCATGGATAACTGTCACTGGTGGCACAATAGGTAAAGTATTGCCAGACGGATAACAACCCCGCTCCCATCAAAGCAGTCGGTAAGACATGCCAGCGACGTGGCGCTAGCGACGAGCGGAGTTCCGCCCGACGGCCCATCCGGCGCCGAAGCGTTAACGGTAAATTATAGAACAACCCAAAGATCTTATGCTCCAGCAAGGCACCCTTCTCGCCAAAGACCGGCACAATATGCACCGCTTCGGTCGCCCAGTGCCCCGCCATGAATCGGGCCATCACCGGGTAGCGATAGGCCATCTGAATCGGAAACGCCAGGTAGCCGATATACTTGAAGAACCCTAAAAAAACCGCGATATTGTAGTCTTTGAAATTCCGCTCCTTGATCACCAGGTACAGGACATACATGCCGCGGCAGAGCGAGCCGGGCGAAAGTGGAACGACCTGAAACAGGGCAATAATACCCAAACCCTTGGCCCAGGCATTGGGGTCGGTGTCTTTATTCAGCAGCCAGTATATCAATG
>JAIPFO010000258.1 GCA_021736565.1 Phycisphaerae bacterium
GAAGCCTGGCTCATTTCCAGGAACTCGCCCGCCGCACCCTTTACGAAACATCATCCCTGATATGGTATGTGCTTTATCTGGCCCCTTTTCTTGTGGCATTGTTGAGGCTTATCGTTGCTTCTCTCCATTTCAATTCAGACACGCGGTTGGAAAATACATCACTCCGCCTTATCCAATTCGGCTATATTCGAGAAACACTCTGCCAGGCTGGCACCAAGAAAGAAACGCCATGTTCAACCCCTACCTGAAAAATCTTCGTCCCTATCCGCTCAAGCTCATTGTTGATATTCATTCCTATTGCAATGCCCGCTGTACGATGTGTCCATATCCCAAATATGCCCGCAAACAAACCCAGGGCACCATGGCCTGGTCAGTTTATACGGCCATTGTCGATGAATTCACCCAGATGGGCAAGGACCATGATTTCTGCCCCGCCATGACCTATTGCTACATGGCCGAACCATTTCTGGCTGATGACCTGGCGAAATATGTCCGCTACGCCGTCGAGCAGAATGTCCAGGTTTATCTCAATACCAATGCCATGGCGATGACCCACGAAAAAATCGATGCCCTGCTGGAAACCGGGTTCGATGGGATCATTAATATCAGCATGCACGGAATTACCGCCAGGACCCACGAGCGTATCACCGGCCTGAACTATCAACAATGCCTCGATAATACACTTTACCTGATCGACCACTATACCCCCAAAAATATCCTCATCCGCGGCGTTGATGACAACTGGCCCGCTGATGAACCCGCCGACTGGCTGGATTACTGGAAGCCCAAAGGCGTCCAGCTGGAATATCTCCCGCCGATCAGCCGCTGCGGATCGGTCCGCCGATTGTTCAATAGATCTAATAAAAGCACAATCCGCCTTTATGGCTGTCAATACAACCACCCCCTGGTCGAAATGGTCATCCTCCACGACGGCCACGCCGTCATGTGCTGCCAGGACATGGGCCGTGAACTCCTCTGGGGCGATGTGGCTCAGAGCAGTATCGCAGAGGTCTGGAACGGTAAGATTCGCCTGGCGGCTGTTAAGAAGCTCTATTCGGGCCGCCCATCTGGCAGGTCATTCCTATGCGCCCGCTGCGAACAAGCCCTCACGTCAACAGGCCTGATAAAGTCACTGGCCCATTCAACTTGGCGCAAGTTCTTTCCTGGTAAGTAATTACGGTTTACCCTTTTTTGTTATATGTAAACGCACAAGGGCCAGCGTCCAGGGTAAAATCGGCCGATCTAAAGTCCGGCTTTAGATTCGTCGACATATTTTACTCCTCATCGTCTCCCTCATCTTCATCTTCGACTTCTTCCAACCCCAACTGGTTGTCGATCGCCTCTTTGACTTTCTTCATGAGTTCCACAAATTCCATCTGACGACGCGTGAGCTCTTTAACGCTTTCGCTGGTCATCATTTTCTGCTCCAGCTCCTGCAATAGATGTTTATCTTCCACTTCGATCGGCTGGTTCTCGGCCTGAAGCTTCTGGAGTTTGGCATACTGTCCCTGATAGCCCTGAATGATCGCTGCGGTCGCCGGGTCGGCGGCCACCTGTTTCTGGATCTGCTTCCACATGGCGGTTCGTTCGTTCAACGCGATCATTCGCCCCAATTTTTCGGCCTGTTCCAATATCTGGTCCACGTGTTATGCTCCTGTTTTTAAGGGTTTCTAAAAATTTCACTGAATTTTACCAAAAAAAGAGGTTATTTACGATAAAAATGCCTCGAAATTGTGAAAATATTTGCATTTTTTTTTGAAAAGATGTTATATTCAAGGTCAGTAAAAGTATATTTTCTTACCTGAAAGGTAACGCGATGAAAAAAAGAGCCTTCACCTTGATCGAACTTCTGGTCGTTGTCTCGATTATCGCCCTCCTGGTTGCCATTCTCATGCCCGCTCTAAGCAAGGCCAAAGAACAGGCCAAACGGACGATCTGCTCCAGCAATCTCAAGCAGATCGGCCTAAGCTTACACCTCTATGCCAGTGACAATAATGACGATCTGCCCCTTCACCGTGTGGGCGGCTGGCTTTGGGATATCTCTTATGCGACCACCGATTTTATTATCAAAAATGGCGGGGACAAAAAAACCTTCTATTGCCCCTCCGAACCGATAAAAAACGCTGAAGATACCGCCGCCTGGTGGCAACATAGCCAGAATGTGCCCTTGAATTCCAAATTTACCGATGTCCCTGAACCGACGACAAATCGGGGTAATTACTACCGGGTGACGGGCTATTTCTGGCTCATGGACTCGGTCGCCGGAAAAAATGCCCCCCCCGCTGGTACGCCGCCTCGTATATGGCTTCGAAAAACGACGGTCAAAACCCCTGCCGATAAGGAAATGGTTACCGATGCGACCATCAGTACAGGCAGCAATCTTGATACGGCCTCTTTTACAGACGTGCATGGTGGTTCCTGGGGCCGCTGGCAAGTGCCTGACAAAACGAACCATATGAGCCGGTCCTCCCTTCCTGCCGGTGGGAACATCCTCTTCGTCGACGGCCATGGCGAATGGCGCGAATTTTCAAATATGCAGGCAAGAGTATGGTCCCCGTACCACTGGTGGTAAATTCTCAAAATGTCAGAAATCGCCAGGATTCAATAAATAGCTTTTTGTGACTCCCACGTCAAAAGTCGATTTGCATCGTTCAAATCATCCTTTAAGATGCTGAAAACAGGCTTCAAAAATACTTATGACGCTGGCGTCTTTTGTGAATGAGCGTGATGACGCTGAACTTTTTTCGAATTATTCCTTGCCTAATCTCCCCTTTTCTGTGAAGATACTGGTCGCAAATGGATATAAACCTTACGCAACCTTATTTTTACACATGAAAGGGAAAGTGTTATGGCAAATCAACTATTCAAATCTGTTTTGACTTCCGCGTCAAAAGTGATTTTTCGTATTCTAAATCAATCTTTAAGATGCGGAAAACAGACTCCAATAATACTTATGACGCTGGCGTCAGTTTTAAACAAATTCTATGGGATCATCCTGGTTGGAATTATCTCGTCAGGGATCTTCGTTTCAGCCACTTCGGCTGCCTGGCAGCCCGCCGATGGCCCGCTGATGACCCGATGGGCCAAAGAGGTATCGCCCCAAAATGCCCTGCCCGAATACCCAAGACCCCAGATGACCCGCGATAACTGGCTTAACCTCAATGGGTTATGGCAATATGCCATTTGCCCCAAAGAGAATGCCGCGCCCAAATCATTCGACGGTGATATCCTGGTCCCTTATCCAGCTGAATCCGCCCTCTCAGGCGTCATGAAACCCGTTGGCAAGGACAATCGCCTCTGGTACAAACGCCAATTCACCCTGCCCAATAAGTGGAAAAACCAGCGGGTTCTCCTGCATTTCGGCGCAGTGGACTGGGAAACCGCCGTCACCATTAACGGCCAACGCGTCGGATTCCATCGCGGCGGCTACGACCCGTTTACCTTTGATATTACCAATGAGCTAACCCCAACCGGCCCCCAGGAAATTATCGTCAGTGTCTGGGACCCCACCAGCGATGGCCATCAACCCCGGGGCAAGCAGCGAAACAATCCCGGCGGCATCTTTTATACCCCCGTTACCGGCATCTGGCAAACCGCCTGGCTCGAACCGGTCCCGCAAACTTACATCAAATCGCTCAAAATCACGCCCGATATTGATAACAGTACCGTCAAGGTCACGGTTAATGTCACCGGTGGGTTTCTCAATGGCTCAATTGAGGCAACTATCTCTTCCGGCCCTGGCAATCCTACTACCGGAACCAGTACCACCGGATCCGATACCTTCACCGCTAAGATCCTCTCACCCAAACTCTGGTCACCCGATTCACCAAATCTCTATGATCTCAAAGTCTCCCTGAAACAAAATGGCAAAATCATCGACACCGTCTCCAGCTATTTCGGCATGCGTAAGATCGCGATCGGCAAAGACAAAAACGGCCATCAGCGACTCTGGCTCAATAACAAGGTCCTCTTCCAGCATGGCCCGCTCGACCAGGGCTGGTGGCCCGATGGGCTTTATACCGCCGCAACCGACGACGCCCTGCGTTATGATATCGAAGTCACTAAAAAGCTCGGGTTCAACATGGCCCGCAAACATGTCAAAGTCGAACCCGCCCGCTGGTATTACTGGTGCGACAAACTCGGCCTGATCGTCTGGCAGGACATGCCCAACCCCCGACTCAAGGGCGATGATCTCCCCGCCGAGGCCCGGGAGCAATTCGAAGCCGAGCTCAAGGCCCTGGTCGATACCCATTATAATGTGCCCTCTATCGTGATGTGGGTCCCCTTCAATGAAGGCTGGGGCCAGTATGATACCGAACGGATCGCCCAATGGGTCAAACAATACGACCCCACACGCCTGGTCAATAATGCCAGCGGATGGACCGATAAAGGCGTGGGAGACCTTCACGATATCCACAGCTACCCCGGCCCCGCCAAGCCTGCCAATGAAGACAACCGCGCAGGGGTCCTCGGTGAATATGGCGGACTCGGCCTGCCGGTCAAAGGCCACACCTGGCAGGACAGTAAAAACTGGGGCTATCGCAGCTTTACAACCCGCAGCGACCTTACCGACGCCTATCTCGGCCTCTCCGCGAACCTGCGTCCTCTCATCGGCGATGGCCTGGCCGCCGCGGTCTATACCCAAACCTCCGATGTCGAAGTCGAAGTCAACGGCCTGATGACCTATGACCGGGCCATGATCAAAAAAGATCTCACACAGGTCCTCGCCGCCAACCAGAAACTCTACCTGCCACCGCCGGTCATCAAAACCATCATTCCAACGGCGCAAAAAAATGCCGCACAATGGCACTATACAACCGAAAAACCTGCGGACAACTGGCAGCAGCCGGACTTTGACTTTTCCAACTGGAAAACAGGCCCCGCAGGCTTTGGCACCGCTTCCACACCCAATACCACCGTGCGTACCGAATGGAAAACCTCCGACATCTGGACCCGCCGGACATTCAACCTCAACGATGTCTCGCCAGAGAACCTGGTCCTTACTATCTTTCATGACGAAGATGCCACGGTCTATATCAACGGCCACCTCGCCGCAAAACTCACCGGCTTCACCACCAGCTATATCAATGTCCCTATCAGCAGCGATGCCCTGAAATCCCTCAAACGCGGCAAAAATACCATCGCCATCCACTGCAAACAAACCAACGGCGGTCAATTCATCGACGCCGGCATCAGCCAGGTCATCGAACAAAATTAAAGGTGTCTGACTCCCTTTATATGTTTTCTCACATAAGTCTTTGTAAATAATGGACATATATGTTATAGCGACGGATGACCTTTTTTACTTTTTTAGAATATAATATTGTATTATGACCAGATCGACCGGTGACAATTTATAAAAGCTAAAATAATGCCACCCATTTTATTTCATAAATAATTTACGTAAAACGACTTATGTGATTATTGAGAAATAAGGGTGTCGGACACCATTAAATTCTCGAGAGTTTATATTGTGGATGATAATAAATACTACTATAGTGGCTATAATAAATTTAAATTTATTGAAGTATCTAAAATATATGCAACAAATCCAAAGCAGGCAAAAGAGATGTTAAAAGAAAGGGGATTGTGTTCTATTACACTATGGGGAGAATCAGAGGCACTATCAGTATGGGGCTGGCCAAGCACCATAGTTACGCATGTATTCAGATGTTATAGCTTAAATTATAAAGATGAAAACAAGCTGATTTTTTCTGTACCAAGCACCAATATTGCCAAATGCTTGATTGCGATTGGAATTTTTTCCCCTTTTACATTGTTTTCAT
>JAIPFO010000259.1 GCA_021736565.1 Phycisphaerae bacterium
AGGGGATTATTATGAATGTCCGTGACGGGTTTAATAACCAGGAAGAAGCCAATGAAGCCGGGCTTGAATTTGACGATGCGATGTCGTCGTTATTGGGCAAGATGGGATCGGATTGGGACGATGACGACGATGAAGACGACGATTTCCTTTTTTAGCCTGTTTTTCGGCAGTCAGGCGTCTGGCCGGCCAGGTGATCAATTGGACAGTGAGGTCCTCATGTGGCGCAGAGGAGTGATGAGGACATGGGATATGAAAAAAGTGAGTCCTCACGCATCGTTGTGAAAATGAATGAATATAGACATCCGTGTCGTTCGTGTTTTGCTGGCCGTTTCCAGAAGCGTATCAGATACTTTTAAAGAGCGAAACCCTCTTTTGACGCGGGAACCAAAGCTGGCTGAACGTTTATTATGGAAAGGAACTAAATATGAGAGTTTTAATTATAGTTTTAATCGGGCTTTGCCTGATCGCTTGTTCGTGTTCAAAGGAGCAGCAGATGGCCATTATGGACAGTGATATTACCGCGGAGAATCCGTTATTGGGCGATTGGGATACGCCTTATGGTGTGCCGCCGTTTGGTGTCATCAAGGAGTGTCATTATATGCCGGCTTTTGAAGTGGGCATGGCTGTTCATCGCAAAGAAATTGAAGCGATAGCTTCGAATCCAGCGGCGGCAACGTTTGCCAATACGATCGAGGCGATGGATCGAAGTGGGGAGGCCCTCGGTCAGGTGAGCGGGGTCTTTTATAATATGCTTTCATCGATGTCCAACGATTCGTTGCAGGCGATCGCCAAAGAGATCGCACCGAAGTTGTCAAAACATGGTGATGATATTTCCATGAATGTGGCATTGTTTGCACGCGTAAAGGCAGTTTATCAGCAGAAGGATTCGTTGGGGCTGGATGGTGCCCAGGCGATGTTGTTAGAGAAGACCTACAAGGGGTTTGTCCGGGGCGGAGCGAACTTGCAAGGGGAGCCGAAAGCGCAGTTGCGAAAGATCAATGAGGAGCTGTCGGTCTTGTCGCTTCAGTTTGGCGAACATATTCTCAAAGAGAATAATCGGTTCACGATGGTGCTCGAACATGAGGCGGATCTGGCGGGCCTGCCGGGGTCGGTGCGTGCAGGGGCCGCAGAGACGGCCATCCAAACCGGACATAAGGGCAAATGGGTTTTTACCCTGCAAAAGCCGAGTTTAATTCCATTTTTGCAATATTCCCAGAAGCGGGATTTGCGTGAGAAGATGTTCAAGGGCTATATAAACAAGGGGGACAATAACGATGATCTGGATAATAAGAATATTCTGGCGAAAATGGCGGCGTTACGGGTGACCCGGGCGAATCTTCTGGGGTTCGACAGCCATGCAGATTACGCATTGGATGTGACCATGGCCAAATCGCCGGGGCGGGTGTATGAATTACTCAATAAGGTCTGGCCGCCGGCATTGGCCAGGGCCAATCAGGAAGTGACTGAGATGCAGGCGATTATTGACCGGGAGGGGGGTGGTTTTAAATTGCGTTCCTGGGACTGGTTGTATTATGCGGAGAAACTGCGTATGGAAAAGTACGACCTGGACGAAAATATGCTCCGGCCATATTTTAAGATGGAAAATGTTCGGGCCGGGGCTTTTGACCTGGCCGGGCGATTGTGGGGGATCACCTTTGACGAAATTGATATTCCAAAATATCACAAAGATGTCACGGCCTATGCGGTGAAAGAGGCCGATGGTTCGCTGATCGGCCTGTTCTACACTGATTATTATCCCCGTGCCAGTAAACGAGGCGGGGCCTGGATGAATTCGTTCCGAAAGCAGGTCTATAAAGAGGGGAAGCGGATAGCACCGGTGATCTGTAATGTGGGGAATTTTTCCCGGCCGATCGGCGATAAACCGGCGTTGTTGAGCTATGATGAGGTAAACACCTTGTTCCACGAATTTGGCCATGCCCTCCATGGCCTGCTGTCGAATTGCAAGTATAAGCGGCTCTCGGGGACCAGTGTGCCGCGTGATTTTGTCGAGCTGCCCTCGCAGATCATGGAAAACTGGGCGGGTGAGCCGGAGATGTTACGGCTGTATGCCAGGCATTATCAGACCGGTGAGGTGATGCCGGATGCCTTGATCGAGAAGATTCAGAAGGCGCGCTATTTTAACCAGGGGTTTGCCACGGTCGAGTACCTGGCGGCATCCTATCTGGATATGGACTGGCATACGTTGAAGAAGGCCGAGCAGCAGGACGTGACGGCGTTTGAGAATAGATCGTTGACGAATATCGGGCTGATCCCGGAAATTATCAGCCGGTATCGCAGCACCTACTTCCAGCATATCTTCTCGGGAGGCTATTCCTCGGGGTATTACAGTTATCTCTGGGCCGAAGTGCTCGATGCCGATGCGTTTGACGCATTTAAGGCGCATGGCATATTTGATAAACAGACCGGTGGGGCGTTTCGTCAATATATTCTCTCTGCCGGCGGAACCGATGATCCGATGGTGATGTATAAGCGATTTCGAGGTGCCGAACCGGGGATCAAACCGCTCCTTAAACGCCGGGGTTTGTTGCCGGCGGATCAGTAGCGAGGGAATTCTTCATGATTTCTATGGTGTGCAATCGCGACTTATTTTCGGAAAAGTCACTATTGACGCCGGCGTCATTCCCGGATCGCCGGGATTTGATGCCCGTTCCCCGCATTTTAAATCCACATTATAAATACGGAAAACGACTTTTGGTCCGGGTGTCACTATTGTGCAATAAAAAGTGACTACCGTGTCCTTCTTTTTTTTATGCCGTAATTAAGGCGGCCTGTCTGGCTAGCGCGTCTTGTAGCCGCGATTCAGGAACGCGACATCCGGATTATTAGTACTGGCGGCACCTTGGTCTATCGGGTCTGCCATGCCGACGAAGGCTTCAGAGAACTGTGTCGTACGGGGATCGACCCAGTCGCGGGCTTCAACGTGTCCGTCAGCGAAACTGAAAGGGTTTTTCCTGGGATGCCAGTATGCCATTATGCTAAATATTGAAAGCTCGTTTTCCGTGTCTTAAAAGGTGATTTTAAAGTCAAAAAATGCCTTTTGACATAGACATCAGTGCCGTCAATATTTATTTTCCTAACCTTCATGGCCATTGATGTAAATCACCATATATATTTTAAGTGATCGAAAAACAAAATCAATATAAAAATGGTTTAATTGACGCCAGGTGTGCGAGATTTATTTCTGACCAGGCCTGTCGTCTCATGGGCACCTACCTTCCCGACATATGTCTGGATATTTGGGGCATTGCTCAATCGAATCGAAAAACGAGACTTTTCTGGTGGCGAGATTCCGGTCACCACCGCGTAGGTCATTGGTGAGTCCAGTGGCACTCTTGGCAAGTAACCATTTGTTATCTGGTATGATAAAGCACTACTGAGCAATGAGTTAGGGCGTAAGGACGATTAACGTTAATCAGGGGGGTATTTTGATTTTAATTTGTTACAAGTCTGTTTTATCTTGACCTTGGCTTAAAAATCGTATAAAGTGCAGTGCTGTCACCACTTGCAGTTAAGTGTTGTCATTATCCGGGTTTATATTGTGAAACCTGTCGATAAAAGAAGCCGGCGTCATTCGATTGATGTGGGCACACCATTGTGATTATCCAACCGCACAGAAATGGTAGGACCAGATATGGCAGAAAAATGTGTAAATATAGCCTTGATCGGATTTGGCATCGTGGGATCCGGGGTGGCGAAGATTATTTTGGAAAAAGCAGACCATATCAGTCGCAGGACCGGATTACGGCTGGTGTTGCGTCATATTGTCGATACCGACCTGGTTCGTTCGCGGCCGGTGGCGGTGCCGGAAGGGATACTGCATAGTGATCTGGATAAAGTTGTTCATGATCCAGAGGTGCAGATCGCTATTGTTCTGGTGGGCGGCACGACGGTTGCCGGGGAGATCCAGAAAAGGCTGTTGGCGGCGGGTAAGGATGTTGTCACTGCCAATAAGGCGTTGTTGGCGGAGCGGGGCGACGAACTGTTTGAAGTGGCCCGTACGCATGGTCGGTCTATTGCTTTTGAAGCGAGCTGTTGCGGTGGGATCCCGCTGATCTCTTCGATACGAACAGGGCTCTCGGCCAATGATATCAGTGCGATGTATGGCATTGTTAACGGGACCTGCAATTATATTTTAAGCAGCATGTTCAGTGAGGGTAAGGAATATGGCGTCGCGTTAAAGGAGTCTCAGGAAGCGGGATTTGCCGAGGCAGACCCGAGTCTGGATGTGAATGGTGCCGACAGCGCCCATAAGCTGGCGATCCTTGCCCTGCTCGCCTTTGGCCAGTCGATTAATTATGATGACATTTCTGTTGTGGGTATAGACCAGGTTAACCTGGTGGATGTGAACTATGGCAAGGAAATGGGCTACGTCATGAAATTGCTGGCGATTGCTGAGATGGCTTCTGGTGGACTTACGTTGAGTGTTCGACCGGCGTTTATTCGTAAGAATGAACCCCTGGCCCAGGTCTCGGGCCCTTTTAATGCCGTCAGTGTGTTTGGGGATGCCGTGGGGCATACCTCTTATTATGGCCGTGGCGCGGGGATGATGCCGACCGCCAGTGCCGTGGTTGCCGATGTGATCGAAACGGCCCATGGGAATACCGGGCGGTTATTTGCGGCGACCCCTGGGCTTGGACGGCCTGCTGAGGCGGCGACGTTGTGTCCGGCCGAAGAGATTCAGAGTCGTTATTATCTTCGTTTGACGGTTGGGGATCAGCCGGGGGTTTTTGCCCGTATCGCAAAAATTTTGGGCGACCGACAAATCAGTATCGCCTCCTGTATCCAGCATGAAAGCAAATCGTCAGATTCTGTGCCCCTGGTGATTACCACCCACTGTGTCCGGCAGGGTGATATGGACCGGGCGATTGAGGAACTGGCAGCGATGGTGGGTAACAAGGCTGAGCCTGTTTGTATACATGTTCTGTCACCCCCTTGTGATGGGCAATAAAGACGCCAGGGTTAACCGTATGACAGGAGCCCATCTTCCGCATCTTCAGGGCTGACCCGCTTTTGGCGGATCACCTTTTGAGGTGGGAGTCAAGATTGCCTTGGAGTGCCCCGTATAAAAACTATGAAATATGCAATAATAATAATGGATGGAGCCGCCGACGAACCGTTGGAGGAGCTTGACGGCCTGACCCCTCTGGGCCGAGCGGAGATCCCCCATATTGACTGGATCAGTTCCAATGGTCGATTGGGTAAGGTCTCTAATGTTCCAGCCGGTTTTTCACCAGGCAGCGATGTTGCCCTGATGAGTTTGATGGGGTATGACCCGAAGGAATATCATACCGGCCGGGCGCCCCTGGAAGCGGCGGCGATGCGATTAGATCTTATGCCGACGGACTGGATTTTCCGGTGCAACCTGGTGACTGTCGCTGATGGGGACATGCTGGACTATTCGGCGGGTCATATTGAAACATTGCAAGCGGCAACGTTGATCAGTGCGCTCAATGAGAAGCTTGGCAGTGATAAAGTGACATTTTATCCCGGTAAGAGTTATCGGCATCTTATGGTGTATCGTGGCGATATGAATGTCGGGGCGATTGCCCCCCCTCACGACATCATGGACCAGTCCATTACGAAGTACTTACCTAAAGGGAAGAACTCAAAGGAGTTGCGTGCGATCATGGCGGAGGCCTCGGCTATTCTGTCTGAGCATGAAGTGAATAAAGTACGCAGTGACCTGGGCGAGAATCCTGCGTCGGACATATGGCTGTGGGGGCATG